>JBIIDW010000016.1:0-11404 GCA_044238215.1 Steroidobacteraceae bacterium | reverse complement strand
TGCGGACGTGACCGTCGGCGCGGCCGCGCTGCACGAGGCGGTCGCCGAGCCAGGCCCCCAGCATCAGGCCGGGCACCGAGCCGACGAAGATCACCAGCCCGTACCAGAACCCGAGCTGGGCCAACGACCAGCCGTGCACACGCATGAAGTAGGCGGGCATCCACGACTGCATCGCGTAGGTCAGCAGCATCTGCATCGCGAGGCCGAGGTAGATGCCGAAGTAGGCACCGCGCTGCGCGATGATGTGACCCGCGACGATCCGCATCGGCAGTCCGCCGCTCCCCGCGGCCGAGGCGAGCCGGCCACGGCGCGCGGGCTCGCGCACGGTGGCCATCAGCAGCACGACGATCAGCCCGGGCAGGCCGACGATGATGAAGGTGGCACCCCAGGCGGGGATCGCGCCGACCAGCGGCATGATGACGGTCGGGTTCACCGCGACCGCGGTTGCAACGGCGCCGCCGACCATGAAGGCCACGGTCCCGCCGATCGACGACCCCGATGTGTAGACACCGGCCGCGCGCGCGAGCTTGTGACTGGGAAAGTAGTCGGCCAGCAGCGACATCGCCGCCGGCGTGAGCACCGCCTCGCCGATTCCCACGCCGATGCGCGCGAGGAACAGTTCCTCGAACGAGTCGGCAAGGCCGCAGGCCGCGGTCATCAGGCACCACACCGTGGCGCCGATGGCGATCAGGTTACGGCGGCTCCAGCGATCCGCCATCCGCCCCAGCGGCAGTCCCAGCGTCGTGTAGAACAGCGCGAACGCCAGGCCCTGCAGCAGGCTCATCTGCGTGTCGCTGATGCCGAGGTCCGCCTGGATCGGCACCACCAGCAGGTTCAGGATCTGCCGGTCGATGTACGAGAAGCAGTACGCGAGCGACAGCACGCACGCGACGTACCAGGCGTACGTCGGGCGCGGCCAGGGCGGCTCGCCGGCCGCGATCGTCGGAGAAGCGCGGCCGGCGGGTTCCACGCGCTCAGCCCAGGCCGAGCGAGCCGGGGTTGATGATGCCCTGCGGATCGACCAGCCTGCGGATCTGGCGCAGCAGCTCGAAGTTCACCGGGTCGAGCGACTCCTCGTAGCGGTAGAACCTGCCGATCTGCTGGTGCACGGCACCGAGCTCCATGTAGATCCCGGTCAGGTCGCGCATGATCCCGACGACGGCCTCGCGGACCTCGGGACGCGCCGGATGGCCGCCGAAGGCCTTGAGCTTCTCGGCAGGCACGTAGCGACCGTGGAAGTCGGTCAGCTCGTCGGGCCAGAAGAACTGCGGCTCGAAGATCATGTCGGTGCCGGCGATGCTGGTCGAGAATCCGGTCTTGATGCCGTGGCGCTCCAGGACGTCGCGCTTCGACTCGTAGTACGCCATCGTGCGCCGGTAGGCCTCGGGCACCTTCGAGATCGGCAGGTTGGCGTGGATCGGGATCCAGCGCAGGCCACCCTCGCCCAGCAGGTACTCGCCGACGTGCTGGAACGGGCGCGAGCGCAGCACCGTCGGGATGGTGCTCTCGATCGGCCCGCCGTGGCGCAGCGCGATCTCCTCGACGATGGCCAGCTTGCGCCGCGCGTCCTCGTCGTCGATGCCGTCGACCGTCAGGTGCATCGAGTAGTTGCAGTCGTCGAGGAAGCGGGTACCGCCCTTGGCGACCTTCAGCGCGTCACCGATGCCACGGGACTTCGCCACGTCGGCGAGCGTCTTGACGCCCTCGGTCCAGCTCTGCAGGTTCGTGCGCTTGCCGCCGAGGAACGGGTCGAGCGCGAAGCACTCGGCGACGATGCGGTGCCGCGCGATCTCGGCCTGCGCCTCGTACAGGTCCTCGAAGCGCTCGAACCCGAACGACGCCACGGCCGAGCCCTTGGGCATGCGCATCAGCCGGATCGAGACCTCGACCTTGATGCCCATCGCGCCGGTGTCCGACAGGAACAGTCCGGTCAGGTCGGGCCCGTAGTAGCGGTTGAAGGGCACGTCGCCGCGGTTCGCCCGCGCGCCCGTCTTGATGACGCTGCCGTTGCCGAGCACGGTGCGCACGCTCAGCACGCTCTCGGCGACGGGGCCGTAGGTGCCGGAGCCGAAGAACATGCTGCCCTGCGACACGGCTCCGCCGACGGTCGCGTGCACGCCCGAGACGGGACCAAAATAGGGCGTGCGCAACCCGCGCTCGGCCAGCGCCTCGTACAGCGTCTTCCAGCTGCAGCCCGCCTCGGCCGTGACGTACATGTCGGTCTCGTTGATCTCGACGATGCGGTTCAGGCCGGTGAGGTCGACGATGACGGAGCGCGCGTCGCCGGGCACGTAGCCCTTGGTGTAGGACATCCCGCCGCCGCGCGGTACCAGCGCAACACCGTACTCGGCCGCGATCCGCGTGAGCGCAACGACGTGCTCGACGCTGCGCGGGCGCGCCACCGCGGTGGCGACCGGGCCGGACCACATCAGGTCCATCGAGTAGAACTTCAGTTCGACGGGGTCGGTGACCACGCCTTCGGCACCCAGCTCGCGTTGCAGGGCGTCGATCACGGAGGAGCTGCTCGGCAGGGCATTCATGGGTCGGTTTTCCTCGTTCTTCCGCTGCTGTTCGCGGGGCATCCCGCGGGTAACATCGGCCCTACGGTCGCAGCGCCCGCAGGCCGCGTCCAATTGCTTCCGCAGGGAGATCCATGAACGCCGCTCATGTATGGCGCAGCATGCCACGGCCCGTCGGCGGCGCATCCATGAACGCGTCGCATCCAATAACCCGCCCGGGGCATCGGTCGGCGCCCCCGGGTGTTCCTATGATCACTGGCCACTGATCGTCGACCGACGCGGGCCGGGGGGCCCGGCGGCTCGGGGAGGGCAACACCATGAATCCATTCCTGCAGGGCCTCAGGCCCGACATCCACGGCTCCGTGGACCCGGCATTCGCGCAGGTCCGCGAGGTCTTCGAGGCCAATTTCTTCGAGCGCGGTGCGGACGGCGAGGTCGGCGCCAGCTGCCACGTCATGGTCGACGGGCGAACGGTGGTCGATCTCTACGGCGGATACGCCGAACCCGAGGCGGGCCGCAGGTGGGAGCGCAATACCATTGCCTGCTCCTGGTCGGTCGGCAAGGCGGCGCTCACCACGCTCGGACTGATGCTGGTCGACCAGGGCAAGCTCGAGCTCGATGCCCCGGTCTGCCGCTACTGGCCCGAGTTCGGCCAGAACGGCAAGGAAGGGGTGCTGGTGCGGCACCTCTTCGACCACCGCTGCGGCGTCTCGTACGTCGACGCCCCCCTGCAGGAGGGCGATCTGTACGACTGGGACACCATGGTCCGCGCGATCGAGCAGACCTCGCCGAACTTCCCGCCCGGCAGCCAGGAGCTCTACCTGAACATGACGCACGGCTACCTGCTCGGGGAGCTGTTCCGGCGCGTCAACGGCGGCCGCCGTATCGCGCAGTTCCTGCGCGAGGAACTGTCGGGCCCGCTCGACCTCGACTGGCAGTTCGCGCTGTCGGACGCCGACATCGCCCGCACGGCGAAGGTCTACCAGAAGACGCCGGCGGGCATCATGCAGATGGTCACCGCGAACCCCGACACGGTCTTCGCCCGCAGCATGCGCGGCTTCCGCCTCGACGAGGACTTCAACACCCTGGCGTGGCGCAAGGCCGAGATCGGCTCCGGCAGCATCCACGGCAACGCGCGCTCGCTGGCGCGCATGTGGTCCGCGCTGGTGCGCGGCGGCGAACTCGGTGGCCGCCGGATCATGCGCCCGCAGACCGCGGCGCTCGCGTCGCGCGAAGTCGTGCGCGGCGTCGACGGCATCCTCGGCGTGCCGATCCGCTTCTCGACCGGCTACGAGATGAACTGCCCGCCCGCGCACCCGATGGGACCGAATCCCGACGCCTTCGGGTTCTGGGGTGCCGGCGGCGTCTTCGGCTTCGCCGACCCGGCGACGCTGCTGTCGTTCGGCTACTCCATGAACTACATGCACCCGGCGCTGGAGCTTGGACCCCGGGGCGGCCCACTGGTCGACGCGGCGGTCGCCTGCGAGTCGAGGGCGGGGGCGTGAACCTGACGACCCCGGTCCGCCGCGTCACGATCTTCTGCCGCAACCTCGAGGCCTCGCTGCGCTGCTATCGCGACCTGCTGGGATTCACGGTCATCGAGGACAAGCGGATCCGCGGTCCGGCGATCGGCCGCATGCTCGGCCTCGCGGACTGCACGATGCGGATCATGCACCTGCGTTCGGGCGAGTCGCCGGACGGCCTGATCGGCCTCTACGCCATCGAGGACGGGCGACCGGCCGAGCTGCCGCGACCGGATTCGTCGTCGATCCATCTCGGCCAGTGCGTGATCGTCGTCGAGACGCACAGGCTCGCGGATGTGGAGCCGAAAGTGCGCGCGCTGGGCTACCCCGTCGTCAGCGAGCTCAAGAGCTACGTCAAGACGGAGCCCAGTGCCTACATGCCCGTGGGCACCTACTCGGAGCTGATCTTCCTGGATCCCGACGGCGTCGCGGTCAACGTGGTGCAGTACGAACCGCCCGCGACGTCTTCCTGAGCCACCCGCGCCCGCCCAGGCCGGCCCTCAGGCCAGCCAGCCAGCCTCGTCGAACGACAGCCGGGGCTGGCGCGGAAACAGCCGCTCGTCGGAACCGTAGCCCAGCCCGCAGATGAAGTTGGAACGGATCCGCGTGCCGGCAAAGAAAGCGGCATCGACCGCGTCGTTGTCGAATCCCGACATCGGCCCGCAGTCGAGGCCGAGCGCGCGTGCCGCGATCATCAGGTAGGCGCCCTGCAGGCAACCGTTGCGGAACGCGGTGACCTCAGCCGCCGCAGGGTCGGCAAACCAGGCCTTCATGCCTTCACCGCGGCCGGGATTGAGCTGCTCCAGGCGGTCGGCGAACGCGAGGTCGTGACCCACGATCACGGTGACCGGGGCAGCGAGGATCTTCGCGCGGTTGCCCTCCGACGCCAGCGCGGCCAGCCGCGCCTTGCCCTCGGCGCTGCGCACCCAGACGAAGCGCGCCGGACAGGCGTTGGCGGCCGTCGGCCCGAACTTCACGAGGTCGTGGAGTTCGCGCAGCTGCGCTTCCGCGACGGGCCGGTCAGTCCAGCCGTTGCGGGTGCGCGCCGTGCGGAACAGCTGGTCGAGGGCGTGGTCGTCCAGGGGCATCGGCATCGTCAGGTACCTGCGAGGTAGGGCTTGAGAAGCTGCTCCGAGACGTCCCACAGGCGCGTCGCCGCAGTCGCGTCGCGCGCCCTTGGGTCGGGCACGACCGGATTGCACTCGCGGAAGAAGTGCCCGCTGACGCGGGCGAGCGCCGGCGCCGTGGCCACGTAGCAGCTGGTCGCCGCTCCCTGCGCGACCGAGATCTTGCCGGACGCGAGCACGTTGTTGAATCCGCGCAGCGACAGCGGGTAGTGGCGGAACAGCTCGGTGTCGACGTAACCGGGATGCAAGGCGTTCGAGGTCGCGTTCGTGCCCTCGAAGCGACGCGCGAGCTCCAGCGAGAACAGCGCGTTCGCCAGCTTCGACTGGCCGTAGTTGCGGTTCGGGTCGTAGTCGCGCTCGCCCGACAGGTTGTCCCACTCGATGCCGTCGGGGTGGGCCCAGTCCATCGCCGAACTGGAGACCACGACGACGCGCCCCTGGGGCGCCGCCTCGACCAGGTCGCGCAGCCGGCGCACGAGCAGGAAGTGGCCGAGATGGTTGGTTGCGAACTGCCGCTCAACTCCCTCGACCTGCTCGAGCTTCGGCAGCGCCATGACCCCTGCGTTGCAGATCAGCGCATCGAGGGGCACGCCGAGCGCGCGAACGGCGGCCGCACAGACGATCACGGAGCGGTAGTCGGTGAGTTCGAGCGCCAGCGGCGTCGTGCGACCCTGCACCGATTCGCAGGCCTTCCTCGCGCGATCGAGCGCACGACCGGTGCCGAGCACGTGGGCGCCACGCGCCGCGAGCACGCGCATCGTCTCGAACCCGACACCGGAGGTCACACCGGTGACCAGAACCGTGCGGCCGGTGAGGTCGATGCCCTGGGTGACCTGGTCGGCGGTGGAATTCACGTCGAACGGGCTCAGCGGCACGCCCTCGGGCCGTGCGGGCGGCGGCGGTGGCGGCTGGGCCGAGGCGGCTTCGGCCGCCGCGCGCTGCCGGCGACGTACCGCATACAGGCCGAGTCCGGCGGCGACTGTCGCGGCGCCGAGACCAAGTATCCAGTGTCTTCGATCGGGCATCAGGTCCCTCCGATGCGGGAATCGAGCCAGTAGGGTAGCGCCAGTGTGCCGGGTCCGAGCCGGCGCGGCGATCGATTCGATCACCGTTTCGGCGCGCGCCCCGGGATCCGGTTCAGGGCGCCGCGACGACCCCGGGGCTTTGCCCCGCCGCCGCGACGATGTCGTCGAGATAGCGGGTGGCACAGGCCGCGTCGGCCGGCGCGCCGGTGCTCGCCGACTCGCCACCGCCCGGGCGCAGCGCGTCGCGCAGCGCCGCACGCTGCGCGAACGGTGGCAGCCGCTCGAAATCCTGGTAGCGCGCGCCGGCCACGAGCATGCGCTCGATGGCGTTGCGGCCCCGGGCGTCGGGGCGATACGTCAACTCGGCGACACGCTGCGCCGGCGCGTCGAGACGGAAGATCGTCGCTCCTTCCTTGATGGTCTCGGTCACGCGGATCTGGTCCAGCGTCTCCGGGTCCACCGTCGTGGGATCCTTCGAGAGGATCGCGAAGTCGGCGAGCTTGCCGACCTGCAGCGAGCCCTTGGTCGCTTCCTCGAAGTGCTGGTAGGCGGGCCAGATCGTCATCGCCTTGAGCGCGGTGATCACGTCGACCCGCTGCGCCGGGCCGATGATGTCTCCCGAGCGCGAGCGCCGGGTGACCGTCGCGTCCAGCACGCGCATCGAATCCGGGAAGGCCACCGGAGCATCATGGTGAGTGCCGAACCGCATGCCGCGCGCGGTGACCCAGCCGGTCGGCGAGATGTTCTCGGCCAGCACCGGCCCGACGGTGCGGTCGCGGTGCCAGTCGCCCCAGTAGAACGTGTGCATCGGGAACAGCGACGGGAACACGTCGAGGCGCTGGTAGGCTGCGACCTGGTCCTCACGCAGCAGCTGCCCGTGGATCAGCACGGGCCGCCGATCCGCGGGGCCGTGTTTTGCCGTCGCGGCGCCGATCGCGGCGATGAGCAGGTCCGATGCGGCCTCGCCATTGGCGTGGGTGATGATCTGCACGCCGTTGGCGAACGCCCAGTCGACGACCTCGATCACCTGCCCATGGGTGGCGGACGGGTAGCCGGCGTAGCCGGGCGGGTAGTCGCCTGCCGGCCGATGGTAGGGCCGATCGCGCCAGGCGGTGAACCCCTGGGGAGAGCCGTCGATCGTGAGCTTTGCCCCGGCGACGCGCAAACGGTTGACGTAAGTCGGGCTCGCGTTATTCCGGATGAACTCACGGTCGACCAGCACGTCCGGATAGGCCGCCACGTCGATCTTCAGACCGCCCTCCGCAGCAAGCGCCCGCAGCAGCTGCGACACCGGCGTCGACGTGCGGCCCTCCTGAGCGGTCGTGTAGCCATAGCGCGCCCAGAGATCGACCCCAGCCCGGGCGAGCGCCTTCATGGCCTCCGCGCCGAGCCCGCCGAGCAGCTTCGCCGCCGCCGCGTTGTGCGCGTTTTCCTCGAGCACGCCGTCGGGCTCGCTGGATCCGGCACGACGGCGGATCACGCCACCCGCGGGGTCCTTCGACTGCGCGTTGAACCCGGCGATCTCCAGCGCCTTGGAGTTCAGCGCGGAAAAATGCCCCGACTGATGCACGACCATGATCGGCAGCTCGCGCGAGACCGCGTCGAGCTCGTCGCGCGTCGGGTGGCGCTGCTCGGCAAGCTGCGCGTTGTCGTAGCCGAAGCCGATCACCACGCCGGCCTCGCGGATCAGCACGTCGTTGGCCGCGATCCATTCGCGCAGCACCTGCTGGAGCGAGGCGATGTCGCGCACCCCGCCATCCGGCGGCGCCAGCAGGTTCGCCGACATCGCCTGCAGGCCTCCGCCGACCACGTGGCCGTGGGAGTCGACGAAGCCGGGCAACAGCGTGCGGCCGCCGAGGTCGATGACCTCGGTTTTGCGACCCCGGGTCTTCATGACCTCCGCCAGCGAGCCGACCGCGATGATCCGGCCGCCTTTCTCTGCGATCGCCTCGGCGCGCATCGCCGCGTCGTTCATGGTGAGGATGGGGCCGCCGGACCAGATGCGGTCGGCGACGGTGGTGGCCGCCTGCGCGGTGCCGGCCGCAACGGCCAGACCGAGGGCGACGAGGTGCGCGATACGGGCCATGGCGTTCATCGGATCCTCCGGTGACGATGATCGCAGCATGCCCGCCCGCTGGCCACCCGTATAATCCCCGCCACAGCGCCCCGCGAAAGGATTCCAAGGGCATGGATACCCCGAACGTCACCCAGCTGTTTCTAGCGCTTCTCGTGGCCTCGACCGCACTGCGCGTGTGGCTCGACCTGCGCCAGGTGCGTCACGTCGCCGCTCATCGCGACAGCGTGCCCGCGCCGTTCCGCGCCACGGTGCCACTCGAGTCGCATCGGAAAGCGGCCGACTACACCGTCGCCCGCGAGCGCTTCGGGCTCGCCAAGCTCGGCGTCGACGTCGCGCTGCTGCTGTTCTGGACGCTCGGCGGCGGCATCGCCTGGCTGAACGGCTGGCTGGCAGCCGAGGTGGCCCCGGCTCTCGGCCCGCTCGGCTACCAGGTCGCACTGCTGGGCGCGTTCCTGGCCATCGGCTTCGTGCTGGACCTGCCGTTCGACGCCTACTCCACGTTCCGGATCGAGCAGCGCTTCGGACTCAACCGGATGGGTCCGGGCCTGTGGCTCGCCGACCAGGCCAAGGGCCTCGTGCTGACGCTGGTGCTGCTGCTGCCACTCGCCGCGCTGGTGCTCTGGCTGATGGGCGCGGCCGGCCAGGCCTGGTGGCTGTGGGCCTGGATCGCTTACGTGGCCTTCACGCTGCTGCTGGTGGCGATCTACCCGACACTGATCGCACCGCTGTTCAACCGGTTCGAACCGCTCGCCGACGCCGCGCTCGAGGAGCGGGTGCAGGCCCTGATGGACCGCTGCGGGTTTGCGGCTCGCGGCCTGTTCGTCATGGACGGCTCGCGGCGCTCCGCAGAGTCGAACGCCTACTTCACCGGGCTCGGGCGCTCCAAGCGCGTGGTGCTGTACGACACCCTGATCGCACAGCTCACCCGTGGCGAGCTGCTGGCGGTCCTGGCGCACGAACTCGGCCATTTCCGGCTCCGGCACGTGCCGAAGCAGATCGGCATCGCCCTGCTCTTGGCGCTCGTCGGCTTCGCGGCGCTGGGCTGGCTCGCCGCGCAGCCCGCGTTCTACTCCGGCCTCGGCGCCCCGGCGCCGGACGGCCTGCCGAGCGACGCGCTGGCGCTGGTGCTGTTCTCCGCCGCCGCCGGTGTCGTCGGCGTCTTCTTCTCGCCGCTGGGCGCGCTGTTCTCGCGCAGCCACGAGTTCGAGGCGGACGCCTATGCCGCAGCGCACGCCGACGGCGGCGAACTCGCCATGGCGCTCGTCAAGCTGCATCGCGAAAACCTCGCGACGCTGACGCCGGACCCGGTGTACTGGCGCTTCTATGCCTCGCATCCCACGGTCGTGGAGCGCCTGGCGAAGCTGCCGCCCGCGCGCGAACCCCAGCCCGCCCCCGGCTGAGGCCGTGGCGGCTGGCGCTCGCCGGCGCGCTGCTGTTACGGTCACGACGCAGCCAGTCCTGACACCCCCTGCCTGCGTACCTGGAGGCCGCCCGATGAAGCCCGTACCCCTGCTGACCTCCGCCGCCCTGCTGCTCGCGCTCGCGAGCGTCGTGCTGACCCGCGCCCTCAGGATGTTCGCCGTCGCCGAGGTCCTCGCGATCGCGGCATTCGTCGCCGCCTTCGCCATGTACCTCGCCCACCGCCGCACCGCGCCCGGCACAGCCCTGGGTTGGCCCAGGGGCCTCATCCTCGGCGCCGCAGTGCTCGCCGCGCTGGGGCTCGCCCTCAAGGGCCTGTTCGTCGTGCTCGGCATCGGCGCACCCGTGCACGACATGGCGACGCACCAGAACACGCCCGGCAACCCGCTGCTCGAGCACATCCACCACGTGCTCTTCAACGTGGGGTTCCTGCTGTTCGCCATCGCGGCGCTGGGCCTGCTGGTCCGCAGGATCCGCGGCTGACGCCGCGGCGGCCAGAGCCCTGGCAGTCCGTGCTCAGACCCATCGAGGTACGCCCATGAAGCTGCTGTCGTCGCTGCTGTCCCTGCTGCTGCTGCTCGCCGCAACGCCCGCGTTCGCCGCCGGCGGGAGCACGGTACTGATCACCGGCGCCAACCGAGGCATCGGGCTGGAGTTCGCGCGCCAGTACGCGGAGCGGGGCTGGACCGTGATCGCCACGGCGCGCAAGCCTGCCGAGGCGACCGAACTGGCGGCGCTGGCCCGGAGCCATCCCGCGCTGCGCATCGAGTCGCTCGACGTCGCCAGCGACGAATCCATCGTCGGCCTCGCGTCCCGGCTGAAGGCGCAGCCGATCGACGTCCTGATCAACAACGCCGGGCTGCTCGGCGACGTGCCGAAGCAGTCCGCCGGCTCCTTCGATCGCGCGGAGTTCGGCTACGTCATGAGCGTGAATGCGTTCGGTGCACTGAAGCTCGCCGAAGCGCTGAAGCCGAACCTGCTCGCCGGGGGACAGAAGAAGGTCTTCGCGCTGACGAGCGGGCTGGGTTCCTCCGCGCTCACCGAGCGGCGCGGCGGCTTCTACGCCTACCGGATGAGCAAGGCGGCGCTCAACATCGGGTTCCGCGCGCTCGCCGCCGACTGGCGCAGCGCGGGCATCATGGTGGGTCTGATCGCGCCCGGCATGGTCGAGACGCCGCTGCTGCGGCAGTCCGGTTTCCCGGGCCGCGGCATCAGCCCCGAGGAGAGCGTCACCGGCATGCTGAAGGTCATCGACGGCATGACGCTGGAGAGCAACGGGAAGGCCATCAACTACGACGGCTCGGTCATTCCCTGGTAAGGGCGGCAGGCAAGCAGAGGATCAGCACATGGCACGAATCTCGAGAAGGGCCGCGCTCAAGGGCGCCGTCGTCATCGCGGCATCGGGCGGCGCGGCCAGCGCGGACGGTGCGGCACGGGACCCTGCCCGGCCGGATTTCGCCGACCCCCTCACCGCGCTGCGTACGCACGTGAAGATGGTCGGCAGCCTTGGGCGGGAAGTCGTCTGCTCGTTCTTTCGCCTGAACCTCTACGGCGACCTCGGCGAAGGGAACTTCGTGCCGCTGTTCACGATGAACAACATCCTCGTCGACTGGTGGGAACCCAAGCCCGACAACCACCACGAGATGCGAAAATACGAAGTAGGCTTCTACACCCGGTTCGACAGCCAGGAGCCGCTGGAGCACTTCGACAACCC
>JBIIDW010000406.1:0-3200 GCA_044238215.1 Steroidobacteraceae bacterium | reverse complement strand
AGGGCGGGGAAGTCCTTAAGCAGGACGGGAGGATGCTGCGCTAGTTCGCAGCCGGCCGGCTCTCGAAGCTGGCGAACTCCGCGATCAGCCATTCCCGCAGCCGGATCATCGCGCGATTGGCCGCCTTTTCCTTTCGCGTGTAGAGGTTGTAGCAACCCAGCCGGATCCGGCTGTCCGTGAGCGCAACGAGATGCCCTTCGCGAACCTCGCCGGCTACCACGATTTCCGGCGCGAGGGCGACGCCCTGGCTGTTGCGCGCGGCGTCCAGCACGCTGTTGAGGTACCAGAGGCGCGGCCCCTTCAGGGGCGTCGTATGCAATATCCCGTTGGCTTCGAACCACTGGCGCCAGTAGTCGGCGGAAACCTCGTGCAGCAGGGGGGCCCGCATCAGGTCACGTGCCTCGCCGATGCCCGGATGGGCCTTGACGAAGGCGGGGCTTGCAACGGGGATGACGCGGGGCACCATCAACTCGGTCTGCAGCAGCCCGTCGACCTCGATGGGGCCATAGCCGATGAGCAGGTCGACGTCGTATTTGGTGAGATCGGGGACATCGAGGGTCGGGCGGATGCTGATCTCGACGTCGGGTATCAGTTCCCGGACGGCACCGAGCTTCGGCAGCAGCCAGCGCGACGCCAGTCCCGGAACGCACCAGATGTTCAGCGTCCGCGCCCGGTTGCCCGGGCGGATGCCCTCGGTTGCCGCCGAGATCCGGTCCAGCGCGCCGGACACGGCCAGGAAGTAGCGTTGGCCCTCGGGCGTCAGGCAGGCTGAACGGCGGCCCTGCTCGAACAGCCTGACTCCCAGCCACGACTCGAGGTTACGGATGTGCCGGCTGACGACGGAATGGCTCACGGACATGGCCTCGGCAGCCTGCCGCATGCTGCCGTGGCGGGCCGCCGCCTCGAAGGCCCGGAGCGCTACGAGCGGCGGCAGGCTACGATCCATTTCGAACACTCTGGTGACCTGCGGACACCGTGTTGTCTGGATTTTTCAGCTTTCATAACCGCCGTGGCTTGACGACCATAGCCTCTCCGTTCCAGCGGGTCGACCGTGCCGGCCACGGCGATTGTTGCATGGAGGTATGGCGTTGTCTTCTGGGTTTCCCGGTGATGGTCAGGCTCGGACCCGCCCGTGCATCGGCGGTAGCGTGACGCGGCGGGTCACGCGGCGCAGGGTGTTGGCTTCGGTGCTCGCGACCACCGCCGTCGCGGGCTGTGCACGCTCGGCCCGCCGGCCCGGGGAGATGATCGTCGGATCCTCCCCCACGGGCGTGCCGTTCAGCTTCGTCGATCCGTGGACCAACGAATTGGCCGGATCGATGATCGATGCGGCCCGCGCCGTGATTCAGGGGATGGACCTTGAACCGCGGTTCCAGGCGGTGCCGTTCGCTGCGCTGATACCCTCGCTGACGGTCGGCCGGATCGACATGATCGCCGCCGCCATGCTGCGCACGCCCGAGCGGGAGCAGGTGGCGGCGTTCAGTGAGCCGGTGCTCCCGTATCCAGCCGGCCTGGTCGTGCGCTCCGGCGACCGCAACCGCTATCCCGACCTCTCCGCACTGCGGCAACAGCGAGTCGGGGTGCAGGTGGGGACCCGTTTCGTCGAACAGCTGCAGGCGGCGGGTATCACGCGAATCCTCACCTACGACGGCCTCGCGGACATCCTGCGCGAAATCCACTTCGGGCGGATCGACGCCGGCTACGGCGATGAACCGATCCTGCGCTACCAGCTGCGCGTCGGGCCCAGGAGGGATGCGCGACTGGTCGAGGAATTCAGGGCGCCCACCCTGGAGTACCTCTGCTTCGTGCTGCGTCGTGGCGATCCGGTCATTCCCAGGCTGAACGCTGAGATCAGGCGTGAGCGCACATCGCTCGCGCGTGACATCGCCAGCCGATGGCACCTCGAGGGCGGCACGTGAGGGGTTTCCTCGAGGACGCCTGGCACTTCCTGCCCGTGCTCCTCAAAGGACTCGGGATGACCCTGTTGCTGACGGTCTGCGCCTTGATCCTGAGCATTGCACTCGGTTTCATCTGGGCGGTCCTCGGGCGCTCCCGCCTGCGGCCACTGCGCGTGGTGAGCGCCGTCATCATCAACGTGGTGCGTGGCATACCGATCATCGTGCAGCTCTTCTTCGTCTACTTCGTGCTGCCGGAATGGGGGATCGACCTCGAACCCTTCGCGGCGGGGGTGATCGGGCTGGGCGTCGCCTACTCCGTGTACCAGGCGGAGAACTTCCGTGGCGGTTTCGAATCCGTCGACCCGCAACTCGTGGAGGCCGGTCTGTCCCTCGGCATGAGCCAGTTCCAGCTCATGCGCCGGGTCATCGTGTCGCTGGGGGTGAGGACGGCCTTGCCGTCCTTCGGCAACACGACCGTCATGCTGTTGAAGGACTCTTCGATCGCCTCCACCATCACCATCATGGAGCTCACGCGTGTGGGTCAGCTGCTCGCGATCTCCACGTTCAAGAACGGCACGGTATATGTGCTGATCGCGTTGCTCTACCTGCTCGCCAGCTTCCCGCTGGCGATGGGCGTTCGTGCGCTCGAGAGGCGGGCGGCACGCCGATGATCGAGCTCATCGGTGTGAAGAAGTCGTACGGTGCGCGCGAGGTCCTGAGGGGAATCGATTTTTCGCTGTCGCCGGGCGAGGTCGCTTGCCTGATCGGACGCTCCGGGTCGGGAAAATCGACGATCCTCCGCTGCATCAACGGGCTGGAGAAGCACGATGCTGGCGAGATCCTCGTCGACGGGCACGTCGTCGAGCCGGCAGCATTGCCCACGATCCGCCGCAAGGTGGCCATGGTGTTCCAGCAGGCCTGCCTGTTTCCGCACCGCACCGTGCTCGAGAACGTCATCGAGGGGCCCGTGTACGTGCTGAGGCAGGACCGGGCCGAGGCGACGGAGTTCGGGCTGAGCCTGCTGGCGAAGGTCGGACTGCTCGACCGCGCGGGCGAGTATCCGTCGAGGCTCTCCGGAGGCGAGCAGCAACGGGTCGGAATCGCCCGCGCTCTGGCGATGCGGCCCCGCGCCGTTCTGTTCGACGAGCCCACTGCGGCGCTCGATCCCGAGAAAGTGGGCGAGGTGCTGCAGGTCATGCGTGCGCTGGCCGAAGAAGGCATGACGATGCTGGTCGTGACCCATGAGATCCGCTTCGCCCGGGAAGTGGCCGACAGGGCGTTGTTCGTGGACGGCGGGCGCAT
>JBIIDW010000405.1:0-3203 GCA_044238215.1 Steroidobacteraceae bacterium | reverse complement strand
AGGCGCCGAGCTGCACGCGGTGACTGACGGCCGCGGCGGTTCCGGCAGGGGCGTCGGCAGGCGCGGCCGGCTTCGGCGCGGATGCTGGCGCGGCCGCCGGCGCGACGATCGGCTTCGGCGCGGATGGTGGCGGGGGCGTGGCGGCGACCGGCCGGGCGGGCGGCTTGTCGGCGGGCCTGGCGGCCGGCGCAGCCGCGGCGGGCTTCGCCGCGGCGGGCGCGGGCACCGCCGGCTTCGAAGGCGCCGCAGCGGGCTTCTGCGCGGGCGGCGCCAGCGGCGACGGCGGCGGCACGGACTCGGGCGCGGGAGCCGGCCCCATGACGTTGAAGTTCTCGATGCGCACGCGTGCTTCCTGCGCCCACTTGCCTTTCGGGTGCTGCGCCAGGAACTTCTCGTATGACTCGGCGCTGTCCGACTGGGTCGCCAGCTCCCAGTCGCGCTGCTCCTGCAACTGCGCCGCCCGCTCCTTCGCCTGCGCGGCGAACTCGCTCTCGGGGTGCTTCGCGGCGAAGGCCTCGTAGGCCTCCTGGGTGTCGGCGGCCTGCGCTCCGCGCCAGTCCTGCGCGTCGCCGGCGCATCCGGCCGCGAGGACGAGGACCGAGGCGATCAGTGCGGCTTGCGCCGCGCGGGACATGCTGTGTGCGGACATCGTACTGCCGTGTCGATGGCGGGCGGGTCGATTCTAGGCGAAGCGCGGCGCTGCCGCATCACGCCGCCTCCGGTCGCGGCGCGGCGAGCTCGGCGAGCACGAACGGATCGACCCAGGGCGGCGCGTGCAGCGTCTCGAGGAAGCCGCAGTGACCGCCGTGGGCCGTGGTCACGACGCGCAGCGCCGGCGACGGCGCGAGGCGCGCGAGGTCCTTCGCCGGAATGATCGGATCGTCGAGCGCCGCGAGCACCGTCGACGGCACCTTCAGCCGCGCGAGCCGCGGCCCGGTGATCGCGTAGCCGGCGAGGTAGCTGCGCAGGTCGGGGAAGCCGGCGAAACGCAGCACGAGGTCCTCGGTCATGCGCCGCAGGTCGCGCGAGCGCACGAGTGGCGCGAAGTCGTAGTGACCAGGCCACGCCGCCTGCTTGCGCTGCAGCGAGCGCGTCCACTTGCGCACGAAGTAGTCGTGATAGAGCGGGAAGCCGTCCTCCATCGCGTCGAGGGTCGATGCCGGATCGAGCAGCGGCGACACGGCCACGGCCCGCGCGACGCGCAGGCCCTCGGACTGGGCGTCGGCCGCCACACGCAGCATGAAGTTGCCGCCGAGCGAGAAACCCGCCAGCGCGAGCGCGTGCCCCGGCAGGCGCTGCTGCACGGCACGCACCGCGCCGACCACTTCCGGCAACCGGCACGAGTGGAACAGCTCGAGGTTCAGGTGATGGGTGTCGCCGTGGTCGCGCAGGTTGAGACGGAGCACGTCATAGCCCTGCGCGAAGAGGCTCTGCGCCAGCGACAGGATGTAGAGCGACTCGGCGCTGCCCTCCCAGCCGTGCAGCAGCACGACGACCGTGGGACCGCCGGGCGGGGCGGCGGCGCCAGGCGGCGGCGCGGAGTGGAAGGCCTGCAGTCGCACGCTGCCGCCGCAGTCGAGCAGCCACTCGCGGGCGGCCGCGAGCATCGGCCGTGCGCGACGCGCCACGAACGGCCGGCGCGTGGGCAGGCTCGGCAGCACCGACTGGCGGTGCGCGCCGCGCAGCCACCAGGCCGGGCGGAAGGCGCGCCCGTGGCGGGTCATCAGCCCGCCTGGGCCTGCAGGCCGATCTCGATCCGGTTGTTGGCCGCCGCCGCGCGGTTCCAGTCGCCCGCGGTCGGGTTCGCCGCTTCCTCGGGATAGGGCACGCGGTGCTCGCCCTCGGCGCCGCGCGCCAGCACCAGCCTGAGCGCACCACCGCTGCGCTCGGCGACGCGCGCGGCCAGCTCGGAGAACGCCGCGGGCTCGCGCTGCGGATTGCCCAGCGACTCCTCGAACGGGTTGCCGCGCAGCGCACAGCGGGCCAGCGGCACGTCGGCGGCGGCCGGCACGTAGCCGCCCGTGCCACCGTTGGCGAGGCAGAAACGCCCGGCGAAGCTGCGCACGGTCACGGTGCCGCGCACTCCGCGCAGCACCAGGTCGTCGACCACGCTGCGCAGCGCGTCGAGCCGCGGACCGCCCAGTGCCGGCTCGCCGTAGGGCACGGCGCGCACCAGCGGCTCACCGGCCGCAGGGTCGAGCCGCAGCGCCGCGCCACCGGCGGCGGCGGCCGCCGCGCGCGCGGCGGACTCGGCCTCGAGCGCGGCCTTGGCCTCCGCCCGCGCGGCAACGGCCTCGGCGCGCGCCACGCGGGCCTCGGCCTGCGCGTCGAGCAGCGAGCGCGTCAGCGCCAGCGAGGAATCGGTTTCCTGCCACCACAGCGCCGCGAACACGGCGGCACCGGCCGCGGCCGCGGCCGCGGCGAACCACGGCGCGCGCGAAGGCGGCGGGATCGGCGGCGGCGGCGGAATCGCGGCGATCGCCTCGCGGGTCTCGCTGGCGACGCGCCCGGCCTGCGCCTCGACGGCAGCGGCAAGATCGCGGCGCAGCTGGCCGACCTCGGCCCGCAGCGCGTCGAGCGGGGCGCCGTCGATGCGCACGACGGTCTCGGCCGCCGCGGCTCGCGGCGGCGCATCCGCGCCCTCGGACGCCGCGCCCGAGCCCACAGCGGCGCCGAGCGCCTCGCGCGCCGCCTCGTTGCCGGGCTCCATGCCCTCGAGCTGGCCGTGGCGCCGGTCCTCGATCAGCCGCAGCTGGTAGAGGACGGAAGACACGTCGGCCGGCTTGACGGTCTTCGGCAGCACGCCGACGGCGCCGAGCGCCCGCGCCTGGCCGAGGTACAGCTCTCCCTCCTGGGAGGTGTACATCATGATCGGGATCGCGGCGGTGCGCGGGTTGTTCTTGATCGACTGCACGGCCTGGAAGCCGTCCATGCCGGGCATCAGGTGATCCATGAAGATCACGTCGGGCCGGTTGCGGGCGAGGTAGTCGATCGCCTGCTCGGCCGACTCGGCCATGTCGACCTGAAGGTCGTAGTCCTCGAGGATCCGCGCCAGGAAGGCGCGCGCCGACTTGGAATCGTCGACGACCAGGGCACGCTTGCCGTTCATGCTCGCCAACTGCACACCCTGCGTTAAGTGACGTGGGATTACGGAAAATTGTAACGCAGAATGGGCGCGTGCCGAACCACACGCGACATCCCGC
>JBIIDW010000404.1:0-3206 GCA_044238215.1 Steroidobacteraceae bacterium | reverse complement strand
CCGGCAGTTCCGCGAGCCGGCGGCCGACTTCCAGGCCGTCGAGTCCGGGCATGCGCACGTCGAGCAGCACGATGTCGGGGGCGAGTTCGTCGACGCGCTGCAGCGCCTCCTCGCCATTTTCCGCCTCGCCGACGACGCGTGCGTCGCCCAGCTCGGCGAGCAGCGCGCACAGCCGCTCGCGCGCCGGTCCCTCGTCGTCGACCACCAGCACCCGCAGCGTCATGCCGCGGCCCCCGCGTGGTTCTGGTAGGGGAAGCGCAGCGTCACGATGTACTCCTCGTCGAAGCGCCCCGCCTTGACCGCGGCGCGCTCGCCGTACATCAGCATCAGCCGCTCGCGGATGTTGGCCAGCGCGAGGCGGTTGCCCTCGCGCACGATCGCGTTGGCGGGCAGGGGGTTGCGCACCACGACGGTTACGAGGCCGTGCGCCAGCTCGCCGGTCACGGTCACCGTGCCGCCGCCGGTGCGCGGCTCGATGCCGTGGTAGATCGCGTTCTCCAGCAGTGGCTGGATCATCAGGCTCGGCACCATCGCGTCGCGCGGCAGCGCCTCGGTGCGCCAGTCGACGCGCAGGCGATCGCCGAGCCGCAGCTTCTCCATCCGCTCGTAGATCGACGCCACCTCGAGCTCGTCGGCGAGCGTGATCCGGCTGCGTTGCTCCGAGAGGTTGGCGCGAAACAGGTCGGCGAGGTCCTGCACCGCTTCCTCGGCGCGGGCCGGGTTGGAGCGCGTCAGTGCCGCGATGGTGTTCATGCTGTTGAACAGGAAGTGCGGGCGGATGCGCGCCTGCAGCGCATGCACGCGCGCCTGCGCCTGCATCTCGACGTTGCGGCGCCATTCGTGCGTGACGTACAGGTAGCGCAGCGCCACCGCGGTGACGATCGCGCCGATCGCCAGGTTGCGCGCCAGGAAGGGCAGGCGCTCCTCGGGGAAGGTGCCGTCTTCCATGTCGAAGCCCGCGAAGCCGCGCTGGCCGATCTGGAACGTCACCTCCGACACCACGATCAGCACGACCGCGACGATCCCGAGCACGGCCAGCGAGCCGCGCTGCACCGTCGTGCCGGCCACCTGCGCGCGCACCCGGCACAGCACGGCCGAGACGATCAGGCCGACCCAGATCAGGAACAGCGAGATGCGCGCGAGGTCGGTCCAGAAGCCGAGCCCGCTGCGGCTGCCGGCAAGGGCCAGCACGAGCGCGGTGAGCTCGACGATGAGCACCACCCCGAGCACCGTGCGCGGCTCGCAGAAGTCGGGGAGGTAGAGGGCCGGCTTGTCCGGACCGCTCGGGGCGCTCATGGCTGGCGGCGCCGCTCGAAGAGCTCCCACTTCAGCCGGAACACCGCGGAGATGTCTTCGTCGCCGTGCCCGCGGCGGATCAGCTCGGCGTACTCGGCCAGCATGTCCTCGACCACCGGCAGCGACACGCCGGCCGCGGCCGCCATGTCGCGGCAGATCCGCAGGTCCTTCTCGTGCAGCCGCACGCGGAACCCGGCGGGGTACTCGCCGCGGATCATGTTCGGCGCGCGGTGCACGAAATACCAGGACGAGCCGGCACCCTGGCCCAGGGTCTCGACGAGCCGTTCGAGCGGCAGGCCCTGCGCGCGGGCAAAGGCCATGGCTTCGCCGACCGCGCGGATGATGCCGGCGCACATGATCTGGTTCGTGGCCTTGGCGGCCTGGCCGGCGCCGCTGGGGCCGAACCACGCGATGGTCCGACCCATCGCGCCGAGCACGGGGCGGGCGCGCTCGAACGCGGCCTCCTCCCCCCCGCCCATGATCGCCAGCGTGCCGAGCCGGGCACCCTCGGTGCCGCCGCTGACCGGGCAGTCGAGGAAGTCGGCGCCCTGCGCGGCCAGGATCGCCGCCGCCTGCCGGGCCGTGGCGGCGCTGACGGTCGAGCAGTCGATCACCAGCGTGCCGGGGCGGACTGCCGGGACGATGGCGTGGACGAGTTCGAGCACGTCGCCATCGGCGGAGACGCAGAGCACGAGCGCATCGCAACCGGCAGCGAGGGCCGCGGGCGTGTCGGCGTGTATGCAGCCGAGCTCGGCCGCCAGTGCCGCGGCCCTGGCGCCGCTGCGGTTCCAGACACCGGTCAGCAGTCCGGCACGGTGCAGGTTGCGCGCCATCGGCGCGCCCATCGCACCGAGGCCGAGGAAGCCGGTCCGCATCAGCGTGGCGCGCTGCCGCAGGCCTCGTCGCGCTCGCGGCGCGCGTCCACGCGCGCCTGCGCGAGTTCGGCGTCGGTCAGGTAGGCGCGCTGCCCGGGTGTGGGTTCCTTGTACAGGCGCCGCGCGGCGATCATCTTGTCGTAGCGCTCCGAGGCCTGCTTGCACTGCTCGGCGCGGCTCTTGTCGAGGTCGGCCTGGACACCGCGCGCCGCCGCCTCGGCGGCGAGGCGGGCCGAGGCTGCGTCGCCGCCCGCGGTGGCGGCGGTTCCCGACCCGGCCGTGGCCGCGGCGCCGGTGCCGGTCGCAGGCGCCTCGCGTGAGCCCTTGCGGATCAGTTTGGCGCCCTGCACCGGCACGTCGCTGTAGTGCCATTTGCCCTGGGCGTCCTGCCAGCCCCAGACGTCGGCCCGGGCGGCGGTGGCCGCGAGGGCGAGCAGTGCGGCGCCGAGCGCGATGCGGATCACGGGACTCATGGGATCGATTGTCCTCCAACCCTCAGTCTCGCCGGAAGCCCGTCCGTTCGCCGTTGACGGCCGTCACATGGCCCGATCCTCATTTCGGCGGCGGCGGGGCCGGCTCGCCCGGCGCGGTCGCCGAGCGGATCGCGGCCCGGTCGGCCTTCAGGTGCCTCACGTCGATCGGGCGGATCTCCTCGATCGGGCAGCGGTCCCTGCCGACCCGGACCTTGTCGAAGCGCGTGACCGACATGCTGGTCTGGGTGATGCCCAGCACGTTCGAGAACTGCAGGTCGTCGCAGCCATCCCAGATCTTCAGCAGCCAGGCCTGGTTCGCCCCGACCCAGACCACGAGCTGGTTGCGCGACACCGGGGTCCAGCCGGAGATGCGCGTCGCCGTGAAGCGGTCCACCGGCTCGCCGGCGTAGTCGATGTAGTTGAGTTTGCCGCCGTCCTGGCGCTGCAGGCCCGCCGAGCAGCCGACGGCCAGGCTGGCCGCGAGCAGCATTGCGGTGACTCGGGAAAACATGCTGGCGTCCTCCTCGCGCGTCGACCCGGAGCCGACCCTACTCCATCGGAC
>JBIIDW010000403.1:0-3207 GCA_044238215.1 Steroidobacteraceae bacterium | reverse complement strand
AGGAGGCCCTCTATGGGAAGAAGCGCGAGAAACCCAACCGAGAAACGGCGCGCCAGCGTGGTCCCCGGCTCACGGTCGTGGCGCCGCACGCTGCCGTCAGGCGCCTGCTCGAGCCACTCGAGCCGGCCCCGCGGGTCGAGTACCGGCCGGTAGGAGCTCCGCGGGATGATGTCGTCGAAGGCACCCGAGAGCGCCTGCGCCATCGCGGGCGAATCGACGACGAGTCCCATCTCCGTGTTCAGGCGGGCCGAGCGCGGATCGAAATTGAACGAGCCGACGAAGATGCGCTCCGCGTCGAGCGCGAAGGTCTTGGCGTGCAGGCTGGCCCCGGAGCTGCCCGCGAATCCGCCCGAGCCGGCGTGCGGCGCTGGCTCGCGGGCGCCGCGGCGCAGCTCGAAGAGCTCGACGCCGGCCTGCAGCAGGCGCTTGCGGTAGCGGACGTAGCCGGAGTGAACGGCCGCGACGTCGGTCGACTCCAGTGCGTTGGTCAGGATCCTGACGCGCAGCCCCGCGCGCGCGTACCCCTCGAGGATCGCAGCGCCGCGCGGACCGGGCACGAAGTAGGGCGAGACGATCGCCAGTTCACGGCGCAGCGGCGCGCCCACCGCCGACTCGAGGCGCCCCAGCAGCAGGTCGCTCTCCGCGGCGCGCCCGAGGCCCTTGGCCGGGTCGTCGACCACCAGTCGCGCGGCGGCCCACTCGAGCGCGAGCTCACCCGCGCGCAGGTCGCGCAGGAACCGCGCATCCGCCGCGGCCGCCACGTAGGGCGCTGCCGCCGGATCCGCCGAGGTGTCGGCCCCCAGGCGCTCGAGCAGTCGAAGGTCGGCGGCATCGGCAGGCGCCAGCAGGGCCGAGGCCGGGTAGGACGAGGCGCTGTTCCAGTACTGCCCGAAGGACTCGGCGACCGCAGGCACGACGCTGCCCACCGCGAGCACGTCGAGGTCGAGGAAACCGAGGTCGGTCCGGGCGTCGAAGTACTCGTCGCCGACGTTGCGGCCGCCGACGATGGTGGCGGCGCCGTCGGCCGTCAGCGACTTGTTGTGCATGCGCCGGTTCAGGCGCCCGAACTCCGTCAGGTAGCCGACCGGCCTCAGCCTGCGCTGGCGGAACGGATTGAAGAGCCGAACCTCGACCCGGGGGTGCGCATCCAGCGCCGCGAGCAGGCGATCCATGCCACCCGTGTTGTTGTCGTCGAGCAGCAGCCGCACGCGCACGCCGCGGTCGGCGGCCCGGCGCAGCGCATCGAACAGCAGCCGGCCCGTCAGGTCGGTGCGCCAGATGTAGTACTGAACGTCGAGCGTCGACTGCGCGGCGTCGATCAGCGCCATGCGGGCTGCGAAGGCGTCGAGCCCCGCGCCCAGCGAATGGATTCCGGACAATCCCGGGTGCCGCTGCGCGACCTCGCGCGCGGCGCGGGCCAGCGGCGCGTCAGGCGCGGCGGCGACGGGGATCGGCATCGGGGAGTGGTCCGGCGCAGGCAGCGCCGAGCAGGCCGGCAGCGCGCAGGCGGCCAGCAGCACCGACGCTACGCGGGCCCGACGGCGCGCGGCCGTGCGCTGCGGCGCGAGGCCCCGGTCGTGGCGTGAGCGGTTCACTCCTCACCCGCGGGACGCCGCAGGCTCCGGCGGCTCAGCTCACGCGGGCCGCGACGCGCCGCAGCACCGCCAACACCGCGATGCAGGCTGCGGCTGCGCAACCGGTCGCCGCGGCGAGCTGCACCGCCTCGGTCACGCCCTGGGCTCGGGTCGCGATGCCGTAGGCCGCCCAGACGAAGACGCAGACGTAGACGGCGTCGGACGTCCAGGCGCCGAAGCCGACATAGACCGCCGTGGCGATCACCACCGCGACCAGCGCCCACTGGTCCATGGCCAGTCCGAAGGGATAGGTGCCAGTGTCGAAGAACACCGTGGCGACGTTGATAAACGTGGCCGCGGTGATCCAGCCGAAGTAGAGGCTGATCGTGCCGTCGACGAAGATGCGCTCGCCCCAGCTGCTGGCAGGCTGGCGGCGCAGCCGGTACCAGGCGAGTGCCAGGCTGGCGAGCAGCACCAGCATCACCGCCAGGCTCAGCGGGACCTGCCGGTAGTGCCAGGCGAAGATCCAGCCCGCGTTGGCGACGCTCGAGACCAGGTAGGGCAGCTCGATCGATTCGAGCCGCAGGCGCGCCCGCGACGGGCCTCCCGGGGAACGCCCACCGGCCAGCGCTGCGCGCAGCGCAAGACCGATGATGCCGATGTAGATCACGCCCCAGATCGAGAACACCCAGCCCGGTGGGGTGAACCCGGTCGGGTTCATGTCGCTGAGCTGCCCGGTCGCGTACCCGTTGAGCGGAATGAGGCTCGCGGCCGCGTTGCTGGCGATCACCAGCAACGTGCCGAAAGCGAAGACGTAGCGGCGCATGCGGCACCCCTGGGGCCTGGTTCAACCAGGCCACAGTATGTACCGGACCGGCGGCGGGCGGGCGACCGTAGGAGGACCCCTAGCGCGGCTTCAGGGTGCCGCCCGCCTGGCGGGGCGGGAATTCCTTCAGCGACTGGAGGTGCGCGGCCAGCGCGTCCTGCACCTGACCGCCCCAGGCGATGCCGAGCTTCATGGCGATCTCCTGCGACTTCCAGCCCTCGTGCTTCTCGATCGGGTCCATGCGCAGGTTGAAGATCAGCGCGCTCGGCTTGTTGTAGTCGAAGAAGCCGTCGCGCTGCAGGAAGTGCGACTTCCACGGCCCGATGCGCACCGCTGCGAGCTCGGACTCGTTGTAGTAGTAGACGACGTTGCGCCGCGACGGCGCGTCGCCGGTCCAGTGCTCGAGGTTGTTGAGGCCGTCGATGTAAACCTTGTGGCTCGCGCGCAGCTGCGCGGCGACGTCCGGGGCCCCGGCGGCGGCGGCCAGCGTCGTGAACACGTCCATGTTTTCCTGGATGCCGTTCGACACCTTGCCCTTCGCGATGCGGGCCGGCCACCGCAGCAGGAACGGCACGCGCACGCCGCCCTCCCAGGTCGTGGCCTTCTCGCCGCGGAACGGCGTCGTGCCGCCGTCCGGCCACCAGGTCGCCATCGCGCCGTTGTCGGTGGTGAAGATCACTATCGTGTCGTCGGCGATGCCGAGCTGGTCGAGCTTGGCGAGCAGCGCGCCGACGTGGGTGTCGAGCTCCATCATGCCGGCGCCGTAGACGTCGTCGCCGGAGCCGGTGAACCCGGCCGACAGGTTGC
>JBIIDW010000402.1:0-3212 GCA_044238215.1 Steroidobacteraceae bacterium | reverse complement strand
CTCGAACCCGCGCGAGAACGCCACGCTCGACGATCCGCTCGTCTGTCCAGTCGCGGGGCACCACGCCCAGTCGCTCGGCCTCGGCCTGGATGATTCCGGCGACCTCGGGATCCGGATCACGCACGTCTCGCCGCCCTTCCGACGTCGAGGCCGGCGAGATCACCCACCGAGTTTGAACCCATGGCCATCCCGAACGCCTCCATGGCACGATCGATTCGCTGGGGAGAAAGACCCTGCCGTAGCGTCAGTTCCTTCTCGCGGCCGTAGGCATAGAGCATCCGGTTGCCGACGGAGACGTTCCACCGCGAAGCGGTGATCGAGCCACGGCATCGAGCTCCGTGATGTCCGCACCCGCTGAGAAGTGCAGTCCTGACCCCATGATGACGATCGCACCGACCTCGTCGTCCCGATCGAGCGACTCCACCGCTTCGAGCAGCGCCCGACGCACTGCGTGCGACAGCGCACTGACCGACGGATGCTCGAGCGGGATCAGACCGACCGCGCCGTCTCATCGCAGCGGTACCGACCCAGTCATCAGGCGCGCTCCAGCAGCATCGCGATGCCCTGGCCGACACCGATGCACATGCTGCACAGTGCCCACCGGTGCTTCTGCTCGACGAGCTCCAGCGACGCGCTGGCCGCGATCCGCGCACCGCTCATCCCCAGTGGGTGCCCGAGCGCGATTGCACCCCCATTCGGATTCACATGCGCCGCATCGTCCGGCAATCCAAGGTCCCGCAGAACGCCGAGGGCCTGGGCGGCGAAGGCCTCGTTCAGTTCGATGACGTCGATCGAATCCAGGGGAACGCCACTGCGCGCAAGCAGGTTTCGGATGGCGGGCACGGGTCCGAGGCCCATCAGCCTCGGCTCGACTCCGGCGACGGCACTGCCGACGACCCGGGCACGCGGTGTGAATCCGTGCCGAGCAGCCATGGCTTCGTCCGCGAGGATCAGGGCGCAGGCGCCGTCGTTGATCCCTGCGGCGTTCCCGGCGGTCACGGTGCCACCCTCCCGGAACGGCGCTGGCAGGCGGGCCAGCGCTTCGAGGGACGTCTCCCGCGGATGCTCGTCGCGATTGATCACCAGCGGCTCGCCGCGTCGCTGGGGAATCGTGACGGGCACGATCTCGCGCGCCAATCGGCCATTCGCCTGCGCCCTCAACGCTCGCTGCTGGCTACGAAGGGCGAAGGAGTCCTGGTCATCTCTGGCGATTCCCCGTGCCTCGGCGACGTTTTCGGCAGTCTCTGGCATCGAGTCGATGCCGAAGCCCGCAGCGATTGCCGGATTGACGAGGCGCCAGCCGATGGTCGTGTCGTACAGGCGCTGCTCACGTCCGTGCGCATTCTCGGCCTTGGGCATGACGTAAGGCGCACGAGACATGCTCTCGACGCCACCCGCGATCACCAGCGAGGCCTGACCCGCGGCGATCATTCTCGCTCCCATCCCCACAGCTTCGAGTCCGGATCCGCATAGCCGATTGACCGTGACGCCTGGAACGGAGACCGGGAGACCCGCGAGCAAAGAGGCCATACGGCCGACGTTCCGGTTGTCCTCACCGGCCTGGTTCGCCGCACCCAGCACCACTTCGTCGACCTGCGCCCAGTCGACCCGCGGGAAGCGAGAGATCAACGAGCGTATCGGCGCCGCGGCCAGATCATCCGCCCGAATCGCCGACAGAGCTCCTCCGTATCGCCCGATAGGCGTGCGCACCGCATCGCAGATGAATACGGGCTTCACTTCAACGGACCATCGGCGACCCTGCGCTGAACGAGCGAGCGATCGATCTCGCCCAGCGAGCGTACGCCGGCGAGCGCCATGTCCCGGCGGACGGCCTGCTCCAACAGGCGCAAAGCGAGCATGACGCCCTCCTCGCCGCCAGCCGCGAGGCCGTAGAGATACGGTCGGGCAAAGCTCACCGCCCGCGCGCCCAGCGCAAGGGCCTTCAGTACGTCCGTGCCACGCCGCACGCCCCCGTCGAGGATGATCTCCGCGTCGCCACCCACGGCCTGGGCGATGGGCTCGAGGGCATCGATCGGTGCTGGCGACGAGTCGAGCTGCCGCCCGCCATGATTCGACACCATCACGGCACGGAAGCCGAGATCGACGGCGCGGCGCGCGTCGTCGGCGCGCACGACCCCCTTGATGACGGCAGGCCCGTTCCATTCGCCGAGCAGCCACTCCGCGTCGCGCCAGGTAAAGCCTGGATGCAGCTGTTCCGCCGTAAACTGGGCTAGGCTGGTTGCGGGTGTGTCGGTCGACAGGTTTGCGTAACGGATCGGCTCGCCTGTCAGGTAGTCCCACGTCCACGCCGGGCTGCGGATCGCGCCCCAGATCTGCCGCGGCCCGTACCGCGGCGGGATCGTGAACCCGTTTCGCGGGTCCCTCTCCCGCATTCCCGTCACCGGAAAGTCGACCGTGAGTATCAGAGCCCGGTATCCAGCCGCGCGCGCCCGTTGCAGCATCTCCTGCACCAGCGCACGGTCCCTCCAGACGTACAGCTGGAACCACTTCGGACCCGTCGTCAAACGGGCGATTTCCTCGATCGAAACCGTCGAGAGCGTCGAGAGGCAGTAGATGGTTCCTGCATCCGCAGCCGCTCGCGCTACGGCGCGTTCGCCGTCGGTATGAAACAGGCGGTTACCGGCGGACGGGGCACAAAAGAACGGGACACGGAGGCGCTCACCGAGCACTTCGCAACCTGGGTCGACGTCTTCGACGCCCGCGAGGACCCGGAACAGCAACTCATAATCGCCGAACGCCGCGCTGTTGCGGGCCAGCGTAACCTCATCGTCCGAACCGCCGTCGATGTAGTCGAAGACCATGCGGTGCGCACGCCGCCGGGCGGCTTCGCGCAGATCCGCGATGTTCAGGCAGTTTCGCACCGGCCGCGCCTGCTGTTTACCTGCTGAATCCGATGACTCGCTGGCGCTGGCGACCAAGCCGCTCGACAGTGAGCTCCATCTGGTCGCCCGCTTTCAGAAACACGGGCGGCTTCAGCCCGAGCCCGACCCCGGCCGGCGTTCCGGTCGCAATGACGTCGCCCGGCAGCAACGTCATGAAGCGGCTGATGTAGCTGATGATGGTGGGCATCTTGAAGATCATGTGCGCCGTCGAGCTATGCTGGCGTACCGTTCCATTCACAGCAAGCTTCAGCTCCAGAGCGTCGATCTCGGGGATCTCATCCCGCGTCACGACCCACGGGCCCAGTGGAG
>JBIIDW010000401.1:0-3216 GCA_044238215.1 Steroidobacteraceae bacterium | reverse complement strand
GTCGCGGGGTTCCAGATCTCGGCGCTGTTGTTCACGCCGGTCAGCGAGTTCCAGGACGAACTGCCGCCGGTGGCGAGCACCTGGCCGTCGGCGAGGATGGTCGCGTTCGCAAGACGTCGCTGCGAGGACATGGACTGCGTCGCGGTGAAGGTCGGCGACGCGCCGTTGATGTCGATGACGACGGCGCCGTTCGAGGCGCCACCGAACTGCAGGATGCGGCCCGGACGGAACATGGCGGCGCTGGCATCGCTGCCGCGGTTCGCCGCGGGCAGCAGGCCGCCAAGGCTGGTCAACGTACCGGTGCCCGAGGTGTTGACGTAGTACACCTGGCCGTTGCTGTCGTAGCCGAAGACCCGACCGTCCGGCGCGATGAAGTTGCGCGGATACATGAAGTTCAGCGCGCCGGTATTGGCGGTCGACAGCAGGCGGAACTGGCCGTTGGTGCCGCGGATCTCGGGACGGTCAGTGCCGCTCGAGCCGCCCTGGATGTAGATCTCGCCGTTCAGCAGCGTGGTCGACGACGAGTACCAGCGCGCGCGGTTCATGTTGTTGCCGCGGTTGAGCGTGTTGTCGCCGAGCCGGAAGACGTTGGAGTTGTTGTTGGCCGTATTGGTCGTCCCGGTGCCGTTCCAGTTGTCGCCGCCGGCGAGGAACACGCCGCCGCCCTCGGGCAGCACCAGCTGGGAGCCGCAGAAGATGTCGGTCAGCGTCATGTTCGGCAGCGTCAGGTGCGAGCCCGTGCCGGTGCCCAGCGCGGGGTCCCAGACGTCGTAGATGAAACGGCCCGTCTGCTTGCCGTCGCCGTTCGTGCCGTAGGTGAGTACACGGCCGTCGGGCATCAGCGTCGCGTGGACCGCGATCAGCGGCCAGGCGTGCAGGCTGGACCATGCCCCGCGGACGTTGTCCGCCAGGGCCGCCGAGGGGTTGACGACGAGGCCCATGGCGGCAGCAGCCGTGGCCACGCCGATGAAAACGCGTCGAACCGCGAACCGCCCGTGGCGGTCGCAAGCTGGAGTCGACATCCGGTATCCCCCGAGAGCGTCGTTGTTGTGCGGCCGAGATTAGGGCGCGCACGGGGACCCGGATGCGGAGGAGACATAAGCGGCGCGGGCCGCGGCCCGCGCGTGAGGGACATCACGCCGCGGAGCGGCTCGCCTCCCAGAGGCGCCGGACGTAGCTGCGGAAGGCGGTCGGCTCGCGACCCAGCAGCATCGCGAGCACGCGGGGATTGCCGCGCATCCCGTGGCCGTCGTAGTGCTGGTTCATCGCCGTCATCTGCGCGACCCGATCGTCGGAGGCACCGGCGGCACGGGCCTTCGCCTGCATGTCCGCGATCGGCAGGGCCCGGGCGACGACCGCGCGGCCGGTGACTTCGGTGATGATCCGGGCCATGTCGTCCTGGCTGAGGGCTTCCGGCCCCGCCAGTTCGTAGGTCGCGAAGTGATGGCGCCCGGGCTGGCCCCCCCCGGCCGCCGATTCCAGGACCACGCGCGCCACGGCCTCGCCGAGGTCGAGCAGGTCGGCGACGTTGAAGCGCACCGTGGTGCCGAAGGGCATCGAGTGCACGCCCTCGGCCAGCACCGACTTCCAGAGCGGGTCGAGGTGCTGCATGTAGCGGCTCGGCTGCAGGATCGTGTAGGTGAGCCCGGACTCGACCAGGTCCTCCTCGGCCTCGAGCTTCAGCCGATGGTGGCGGATCTCGCGCCGCAGCGGCTGCAGCACGGAGTAGTAGACGAAGTGCGGGAGCCCGACCTCGCGCGCGGCGGCGATGAAATGCCCGGTCATCTCGCGCTCCAGCGCATGCATCGGCGGCCCGATGTGCACGAGCGCGTCGCAGCCTTCCAGCGCGCGGACGATGCTGGCGCGGTCCGTCATGTCGCCGATCGCCGTCTCGGTGGCGCCGAGCGCCTCCACCGCTGCGCGCTGCGCGGGGTTGCGCAGGAACGCCCGGACCTGCGCCGGGCCGCCCGAGGCTGCGGCCGCGCAGGCCAGCGCGCCCACGACCGCACGACCGGTGCGGCCATGCGCACCACTGACCAGTACACGCGTCACGCTCTGTCCTCCTCGTGCAGGGATGCGGGCGGCCCGGAAGGCGCGGCGGGGCGCCTCAGGACGCCGGCGTCCTGGCGGCGCGTGGCCGGCGGCCGGCACGGGCGGGGCGCGCCGTGGCGTCGGCCGGAGACGCGCCGGCGGGCGGGGGTGCGGCAGCAGCCGGCGGGGGCGACGCAGGCGGCGGGGGCGCGGCCGCCGGCCCCCGGGGCCGCAGCGACGCGGCGAACCCTTCCTGCATCTGCTGCCACATCGCGAGGTTCGCCTGCGCCATCTCGGCCATCGTCGCGAGCGGCGTGCCGCTGACCATGCGCGAAATCTGCGACTGCAGCGCGCCCTGCTGCTGGACGAAGCTGGCGACGCTCTGCTCGAGGTACCGTCCCATGAATCCCTGCATCGCGTCGCCGTAGAAACGGATGATGGACTCGAGCGTCGGGGTCGAGAGAATCGGCTGGCCGAACTGTTCCTGGTCCGCAATGATCTGCAGCAGGATCGACCGGGTCAGGTCCTCGCCGCTCTTGTCGTCGACGACCTTGATGCGTTCGCCCTGGACGATGAGCTTGCGCAGATCATCGAGCGTGACGTGACGGCTCGAGGCCGCGTCGTACAGGCGACGGTTGGCGTACTTCTTGATGATGCGCTCGGCGGGCACGGCTGGATTCTAGCGCGATGCGCGACCGGGCGAGAGAATGAGGGGCGGGCGCCAAGGAGGGGGGGATGCGCACCGCCCCTCGGGGGGACGGGAAACCGGGCGGAAAGGTCAGGCGCTGCGATGAGCGGCGGCGGCCCACTCGTCGTTCGCAGCCTGGGCCATCTTGCCGGCTTCGGCCTGCGCGTCGGCCGCGATCTTCAGCCACTCGTTCGAGCGGGTCGCCTGCCGGTTGAGGAAGTCGCTCGTGAGCTGCGACTGGCGGGTGACGAGCGCCTGCGGCTCCTGCACCTCGACGATCGCCTTGGCCTGGGCGATGCTGAACTCGAGCGCCTCGCCGGCGGCGGCGTAGCCCTCACGGGCGGCACGCTCGAACGTGCGCAGCGCCAGGGCGTTGAAGCCGAGGAGCGGCGCGAACATGCGCTTCTGGAACTCGCTGATGGAGGTCTCGACGGTGAACGGCTGCGTCATGACGGGGTCTCCGTGAATCGTTGAGAGAACTATATCGCGATCTTGTA
>JBIIDW010000400.1:0-3220 GCA_044238215.1 Steroidobacteraceae bacterium | reverse complement strand
CTATACTGTGCAATTGTACCACCCGGCCCCGGCGCAGCCCGCGATGACGATCGACCCGCTCGATGCCATTTCCCCGGTCGACGGCCGCTATGCCGCCGCGACGGCGCCGCTTCGCGCCTGCCTGTCGGAGTCGGCGCTGATCCGCGAGCGGATCCGGGTCGAGGCCGCCTGGGTGCTGCACCTCGCCTCGCTGCACGACCCGCCGCTGGCTGCGGCACGCGACCTCGATCCGGCGGTGCACGCCGTGGCCTCGGCGCTGTTGCGCCACCCGCCCGAGGGCGCCCCGACCGCGGTCAAGGCGATCGAGTCGCGCATCAACCACGACGTCAAGGCCGTCGAGTACCACGTCCGCGAGACGCTGCGCGCCGCCGGCGCATCCGACGCGGTGCTCGAGCTCGTGCACTTCGGCTGCACGTCCGAGGACATCAACAACCTGTCCTACGCGCTGATGCTGCGCAACGCGCGTGGGACGCTGCTCGGCCACCTCGGCGCGCTGATCCACGCGCTGCGGGAGCTCGCGCACCGGCACGCCGCGCTGCCGATGCTCGCCCGCACCCACGGCCAGACCGCCAGCCCCACCACGCTGGGCAAGGAATTTGCCAACGTGGTGGCACGCCTCGACCGCGCGCGGGCCCGCTGGGAAGCCGTAGCCATCCTCGGCAAGTGGAACGGCGCCGTCGGCAACTTCAACGCGCACGTGGCCGCGGACCCGCGCGCCGACTGGCCGGGCATCGGGCGCGGGTTCGTCGAGTCGCTGGGTCTCGCCTGGAACCCGCACACGACGCAGATCGAGCCACACGACTGGATCGGCGAGTACTGCGACGCCGTCGCAGCCATCAACGTGATCCTGGTCGACTTCGCACGCGACGCCTGGGGCTACATCAGCCTCGGCTACCTGCGCCAGCGCCCGGTCGCGGGCGAGGTCGGCTCCTCGACCATGCCGCACAAGGTCAACCCGATCGACTTCGAGAACGGCGAGGGCAACCTCGGTCTCGCGAACGCGCTGCTGCGCCACTTCGCCGAGAAACTGCCCGTCTCGCGCTGGCAGCGCGACCTGACCGACTCGACCGTGCTGCGCAACCTGGGCGTGGCGCTCGCCCACTCGCTGATCGCCTGGCGATCCATCGCCCGGGGGCTCGGCAAGATAGAACCCGACGCCGCGCGCCTCGCCGCTGACCTCGAGAACGCCTGGGAGGTGCTCGGCGAGGCGGTCCAGACGGTGCTGCGGGCCGCCGGCGTGCCCAACGGCTACGAACTGCTGAAGGACTTCACGCGCGGCCGCGCCGTCGACGCCGCGACCTACCGCGCCTTCGTCGCCTCGCTGCCCTTGCCGGCCCCGGAACGCGACCGCCTGGCCGCGCTGCGGCCGGCCGATTACATCGGTCTGGCCGCCGAACTGGCCAGCCGCAGCTGACGCGCCCGCGACGTTTGAGACGCAGCACGCGTTTTCCGGCCGCGGGTGTCATAACTGCCATGGCCCGTGGCGGAAACGTGAACCGGTCCACGCTCGCCCCCCCGGGCGCCACCCTAACGTGCACTTGCAGCGGCTCGCACGGCCGCGACGCGCATGCGCACCATGGAAAACCGGACCGAGGAATTCGAGCTTGGGCTCCTGCTGAACGGCTCGGCACCGCCGCCGCCGCCGGTGGTCCCCCCGCCGTCGCAACTGCCTTCCTCGTCGATGACCGTGCTCACCTCGGTCGAGGAGATGCGCGGTGCCTGCAACCACGTGGCTGCGAGTGCCCAGCGGCTGATCTCCATCTACACGCCGGATTTCGAGCCCCAGCTGTTCGACCACCCCGAGTTCCTGGGAATCATCAAGCGCTTCGTGCTCGGGCGGAATTTCGCCAAGGTGCGCGTGGTGCTCACCGACGGCTCCAAGCTGCTGCGCGAGGGCAACCGCTTCGTCGGCATGGCGCGGCGGCTGACCAGCTACATCGACATCCGCATCATGCTGGTCAAGGTCCCGCAGCGGGCCGCGGCCTACATCATCGCGGACGACCGGGCGATCGCCCTGCGGACCCGGCCAAAGGGCTGGGAGGGCATCGCCGACTTCAACAACCCCCCGATCGCCCGCGCGCACCTGGCCGAGTTCGAGGCGGTCTGGACCGCCAACCAGCCGGAGCCGCTCACGATTCGCGCCGGCGCCCGCTGACCGCGGGACCGCGCGCCTGCGGGGCACGCCGCAGCGAATGAGCGTCCAGCCCGCCATCACGGTCGCCGCAATCGTCGAGCGCGACGGGCGCTTCCTGATCGTCGAGGAACGCATCGGCGGGCGACTCGTGCTGAACCAGCCCGCCGGGCACGTCGAGCCGGGCGAGGACATCCTCGACGCCGTCGTCCGCGAGACCCTCGAGGAGACCGCCGGGCGTTTCCGTCCCGACGCGCTGCTTGGCAGCTATCTCTGGAGGCATCCCGGCACCGGCGCGCTCAGCCTGCGCTTTGCCTTCATCGGCGAGGTCCTGGAGTTCGAGCCCGGACGCAGCCTCGACCGCGACATCGAGCGCACCGCCTGGCTGACGCGGGCGGAACTCCTCCAGCGCGCCGGGCAGTTGCGCAGCCCGCTGGTGCTCGGCTGCATCGACGATTACCTGGCCGGCCAGCGCGCACCGCTGTCCGCGGTGCGCTGCGTCGGACTGCGCGAGGACCCCACGGCCGGGCGGTAGAATGCCGCGTGGCCTCCGCAATCGACATTCCCGACCGCTCCGTGCCCGTGATCGTGGGCATCTCGGGCGGCGTCGACTCGGCGGTCGCCGCGCTGCGGCTGCGGCGCGCGGGCGCGCAGGTACAGGGTCTGTTCATGAGCAACTGGGACGAGGACGACGCTTACTGCAGCGTCGCCGCCGATTTCCAGGACGCCAGGGCCGTCTGCCGGGAACTCGGCATCCCGCTGCACCGCGTGAGCTTCGCCGAGGAGTACCGGCAGCGGGTGTTCGCGGACTTCCTCGCCGAGCACCGCGCGGGCCGCACGCCGAACCCCGACGTGCTCTGCAACCGCGAGATCAAGTTCGGGGTCTGCCTCGCCTATGCCCGACGCCTCGGCGGTGAACTGCTCGCCACCGGCCACTATGCGCGCCGCGTCGACGACGCGGCGGGAGCGGGGCTCCACAAGGGCGTCGACCCCGGCAAGGACCAGTCGTATTTCCTGCACGCCGTGGGCCGCGCCGAACTGGCCAGAGCGATCTTCCCGATCGGCGGGCTGCCGAAGCCGGAGGTGCGG
>JBIIDW010000015.1:0-11496 GCA_044238215.1 Steroidobacteraceae bacterium | reverse complement strand
CGGTCTGCACGCTGGCGAGCTCCGCGCCGCTGGCGAGGTCGATTTTCGCGACCTCGCCGCTGAAGAAGTTGCTGACCAGTGCCGCGGCGCCCCCGGCGCAGACGTCGATCAGCGCCCAGCCGAAGCCCTCCAGCGGGATCTGCCGGGTGCTCGCGCCGGCGTCGTCGACGACGTGAATTGCCGCGCCGCGCAGCACGTAGAGGGTGCCGTCGGGACCATGGTCCATCGCGAAGAACATCGGCGGCGGCCCCGGCGGGTACGGCGGCGAGAACGACTGCAGGTCAGGCAGCTGCACGTCGCGCTCGAGGTCGTAGCGCATCAGCCGCGGCCCGGTCTCCGAGCAGTAGACGAGCGTGCGGCCGTCGGGCGCCAGCGCCGACATCGTCACGCCGAGGAACCCACCCATGCCGCCGTGCGTGGCGGTGCCGTACTCGCGGAGCACGGTGCCGTCGGGCGCGCAGCGGAACACGTGGCCGTCGCCGAAGCGCGTGGTGCCCGGCATGAAGGGAATCGAGGTGTGCATGCGCGCCGCGATCTCGGGCCGGATGCTGTCGCCGACCACGTGCTCGCCGAGCAGCAGGCTGCCGTCGGCTGCGAAATTGACGTGCGAGAAGGCGCGGGCGGGAAACCCGCTGCGCCGCTCGACACGCCCGTCCCGGTGCACGTTGAGCACCACGAACTCCTGGCTGTCGAAGGCCCACAGCACGCCCTGCGGATCGAACTTCAGCCCGCCGACCAGGTGGGTGGTGGAATCGAGCCACAGCTCGCCCTTCGGCGCCAGGTCCGCCGAGTACTGGAGGATGCGGCCGCGGCCGGCGTGGTCGTCGGCGGGGTTGTCGAGCAGCGTGGCGCCGACCAGCACGTCGCCGGGCGCGAAGGGTTGCAGCGTGGAAGCGGTCATGTGGTGTCCTCGGCTCAGGCCTCGATCGGATAGCGGGCGAGCAGGTCGCGCCGGCGGCCCAGCAGCGCACCGACGCCGCGGCCGAGCATGCGCGATGCCGTCAGCCAGGTGATGGCGTTGCCCTGCCGGGTGTCCTCGAGCACGCGCTCGACGATCCACGGCGTCGTGGTCTCGACGTGGTCGCCAATGAATTCCAGCTGCCGCAGCGCCCGCGCGCGCTGTCCCGCCGGCACCGCGCGCATCTCGCGCAGCAGGCCCTCGGTGACGTTGATGCCGGGGCTGATCGTGCCAACCAGGATGGACGCGTCGCCGGCCTCGCGCAGCTCCTTGACGAGCGTGTCGGCGAGGTACTTCACGGCCCGCTTGGTGCTGGAGTAGACGGACATGCCCGGCACGATGCGCCCCGTGGCGCCGCCGCCGCCCAGCGTCAGGTAGAGGCGGCCGCCACCCTGGCGCTGCATGCCGGCCACGGCGACCTGCGCGGCGTGCATCGAGCCGATCACGTTGGACCTGACCATCGCCTCGATCTCGCCCGCGGAGTGCTCGAGGAAGCCGACGCCCGTGCGGGCATAGCCCGCGTTCTGCAGCCAGACGTCGACGCGACCAAAGGCCGCGACGGCCGCGTCCCACAGCGCCTGCACCTGCCCGAGGTCGGCGACGTCGCAGGCGACGCCCACGGCACGCCCGCCACCCACCGCGGCGTCGGGCGCGAGCCGCGCCACGGCGGAGTCGACCGCCGCCTGCGTGCGGCCGCTGACGACCACGTTGTGTCCGCGGCGCAGGAACTCGCGCGCGTAGCCGAAGCCGAGCCCCTGCGTGCTGCCGGTGACGACGACGTTCCGCTGCGCCATGCCTTCCCCCTTCCCGGCAGGATACTGGGCGCCGCCGGAGCAAGCCGCGGCGCGTCCGGCCCGTCCACGGATCGGACGCGCGACGCGGGCTGGCCGGGCTAGGATGCGCGGATGGAAACGCCCAGGGTCATCGTCGTCACCGGCAGCACGCGCGGCATCGGCAAGGGCCTGGCCGCGGAATTCCTCAAGCGCGGTCATCACGTCGTGCTCAGCGGCCGCACGCAGGCGGCGGTCGACCGCGCGCTGGTCGAACTCGCCCCGCTCGCCGCGGCCGGCGCGCGTGCCGTCGGCACGCCCTGCGACGTGTCGCGACGCGACGAGCTGCAGCGGCTGTGGGACACGGCCGTCGCGGCGTTCGGCCGGGTCGACCACTGGATCAACAACGCCGGCGTGACCAACGACCGGCAGCGCGTGGGCTCGCTGGGCGCAGACGACATCCGCCCCGTCCACGAGACCAACCTGCTCGGCGTGATGCTCGCGACGCAGGTCGCCATGCAGGGCATGCGCGGCCAGCCCGGCGGCGGCACGGTGTGGAACATGGAAGGCTACGGCTCGAGCGGCATGATGACCCCGGGCATGAGCCAGTACGGCGCCAGCAAGTTCGCGCTCACGTACTTCAACGAGGCGCTCGCGGCCGAGACGAAGCACGGCTCCGTGAAGGTCTGCCACCTGAGTCCGGGCATCGTGGTGACCGACCTGCTGCGCCGCGACATGGGCAGCAACGACCCGAAGCAGTTCGAGCGGACGAAGCGCGTCTACAACATCCTCGGCGACCGGGTCGAGACGGTCACGCCGTTCCTCGTCGAGGGCATCCTGAAGCCGCACCGCTCGGGCGACCGCGTCGCCTGGCTCACCGGCGCGAAGGCCGGCGGCCGCTTCCTGATGTCGATGTTCCGCAGGCGTCAGCTGCTGACCGACGCCGACTTCGCCTGAAGCTGCGCCGGCGTCGGGCGCCGCGCGATCAGCACGATGCCGCCGACGAACACGGCGGACACGATCGCGTTGAAGACGGGGTACTCGAGCGGGTAGAGCCAGTACTCGCGGTAGGCGCCGAAGTGCGCCGGCATCTCCGCCGACCCCCAGAGCACGATGCCGGCGCCCACGCCGTAGCGAAGAGCCGCCGCCACGCGCACCTGCTGCGTGCACTTCCAGACCAGGTAGAACGCCCAGACGCTCCACGCCGCATAGGCCGCCATGACGACCTGTACGCCCGTGCCGCGCGTGCCGAAGTAGATCATGTAAAGCCAGAACTGGTAGCAGAACCAGGTGACGAACAGCACTTCCATCGCGGTGATGCGCGCGAAGCTGCGATGGTTGTCGGGCGTGGGCATGCCCGGCGAGAAGCGCAGGTTGCGGTGGAAGAAGCGCATGAAGTTGCACTTGGTCTGCAGGTTGAACATGCCGTAGAGCAGGAACAGCGCGAGCATTATCGTCACGGTCGCCTGCAGCATGCTGGCCTGCGGCGCGGCGACGTAGCCGCCCTGCACTTCCGGCTCCACCGCGAAGCCGGGCACGGCGTACAGCTCGGCGAAGAACTTGAACGCGTACTCGAACCAGCCGATCCAGATCAGCCAGCCGCCCAGCATGCCCATCCACGTGGCCTTGAGCTCGTCCTGCTTCAGGCCCCGCCAGACGATCGCGAAGCCGACGATGCCCACGCAGACGGCCGCCGGGTAGATCGCGTCGCCGAAGGCGGCCAGCATGACCTTGTAGACCGTGTGCCCCAGCGGCTGGGTCAGGAATCCCACCATGAGGCCGAGCAGGCCCACCCAGGGCCGGCGATAGAGCTTGTCGAACATGTGTCACCCCCGCGTCGGAGGTTACGTGCGCGGCACACCGGCGCAGCCGGCTGGCGCGCGGTCCGCCCGACCCTCGGACAGCGCCCGCCCGGGCCAGGCAGGCCCGCAGGCCGCGCCGGACCTCAGGGCAGCGCCACCGCCTTGCCCTCGCGGCGCGCGTCCGCGGCGCCCGCGAGCCGCCCGTCCGGCATGATCCGGACGGCGTGCAGCCCCGAACCCTCACCGCCGCGGCCGGGACGGAACTCGTGCCCGAGCGCCTCCAGGGCGGCGCGGATACCCGGATCGAGCTTCGCCTCCGCGACGACGGCGCCACGTGCGATCACGTTCGGCAGGTCTACGGCCTGCTGCGGCGAGAGATTCCAGTCGAGCATGCCGACGATGGCCTTGGCGACGTAGGCGATGATCGAGTTGCCGCCCGGCGAGCCCACGGCGAGCTCGAACGCACCGTTGCGGAAGACGATCGTCGGCGACATCGACGACCGTGGCTTCTTGCCCGGCGCCACGGCGTTGGCGATCGGCTGCCCGGCGTCGTCGACGGGACGGAACGAGAAATCGGTCAGCTGGTTGTTGAGGAAGAAACCCGCCGCCATGCGCTGCGAGCCGAAGGCCCCCTCGATGGTCGTGGTCATCGACACCACGTTGCCGCGGCCGTCGACGACGACGAAATGGCTGGTGCCGTTCTCGATGCCGGTGGCGTCGCGGCCGCGGCGCGTGGAACCGGGCGGGTTGCCCGCCTCGACGCGCGCCATGGCGCGATCGGGCGACACGAGTGCCGCGCGCGAGGCGAGGTAGTCGCGGTCCAGCAGGCCGGCGAGCGGCACCGCCTCGAAGCGGTCGTCGGCCACGTACATGTCGCGGTCCGCATAGGCGAGGCGCTGCGCCTCGATCAGCAGGTGCCAGCCGCGCGGGTCGGGCGCGCCGTGGCTCGCGAGGTCGAAACGCTCCAGCACACCGAGGATCGACAGCACTGCGACGCCGCCGGACGACGGCGGCCGCATCCCGCACACCTGGTAGACGCGGTAGGCGGCGCACAGCGGCTCCAGGCGGTTGGCCCGGTACGCCGCAAGGTCCTCGAGGCGCAGCGTGCCCGGCAGCGGCGCACGACCGGCGGCCGCGACGATGGCCTGTGCGACCGGTCCCTCATAGAACCCGCGCGGCCCCTCGCGCGCGATCCGTCGCAGGGTGTCGGCGTAGGCCGGGTTGCGCAGCAGGTGCCCGGCCGGCAGCGGCGTGGTGCCGTCGGTGGTGAGGTACGCGGCCGCGTCCGGGGCGAGCGGGCTCCAGCGCTGCACCGATCCGATCAGTTCGCTGAACCGCGGCGAGACCTCGAAGCCGCGCTCCGCGAGATCGATCGCGCCGCGCCAGGACTCCGCCCAGGGCAGGCGGCCGTGGTCCGCGTGCGCCAGCGCGAGCATCGCGATCGCGCCCGGCACGCCCGTCGACCGGCCGCTCTTCACGGCGTCCCAGAACGGCATCGGCCGCCCGTCGGCGAGCAGGAACATGGTCGGCGTCGCACCGGCCGGAGCGACCTCGCGGCCGTCGTACGCCGAAACGTCGCCGGTGGCCGCATCGTAGTGCAGCAGGAAGGCGCCACCGCCGATCCCGGAGGACTGCGGCTCGACCAGCCCGAGCACGGCCTGCACGGCAATCGCGGCGTCGACGGCGGAGCCGCCGGCCCGCAGCACGGCCAGGCCCGCATCCACGGCGTGCGGATTGGCTGCGGCGACCATCGCGCCAGCGCGCCAGGCCCCGGCAGGCCGCGCCTCGACCGGCCCCACCGGCACCGCGACCGCGGTCCGCGCGGCGTCCGCGGCCCCCGCGCCGTCCCTCGGCGCCGGAGCCCCCGCGCAACCGGCGACGACGACGAGCGCTGCGAGCAGCGGCGCGGCGGCCGCCGCCCGGAAGCCTGGCCGCGGCCCGCTCACAGCAGCGCCACCACGTCCTTCTCGAGATCCTCGGGCTTGTCGTTCGGCGCGAAACGCGTCACCACGTTGCCCTGCCGGTCGACGAGGAACTTGGTGAAGTTCCATTTGACCGCCTCGGTGCCGAGCAGGCCGGGCGCCTGCTTCTTGAGGTGGCGGAACAGCGGGTCGGCGCCGTCGCCGTTGACCTCGACCTTGGCGAACATCGGGAACGTGACGTCGTAGTTCAGCGAGCAGAACTGGCGGATCTCAGCCTCGTTGCCGGGCTCCTGGTGGCCGAACTGGTCGCAGGGAAAGCCCAGCACCTCGAGGCCGCGCGCGTGCAGCTTGCGGTAAAGCGCCTCGAGGCCGGCGTACTGCGGCGTGAAGCCGCACTTGCTGGCGACGTTGACGACCAGCAGCACCTTGCCGGCGTAGCGCGACAGCGGAACCTCGCTGCCTTCGATGTCGCGGACCGTGAAATCGTGGACGGTAGTCATGGCGCGAGCCTCCGTGTGCCTCAGCCGAAAGGAGCGACCCCGAACCAGCGCTGGTGCAGGAACGCCACCATCGCCGCATAGACCGCCAGCCCGCCGACGATCGCGATCGCGTCGTTCGCGCGCCATGACGAGGCGGCGGGCAGCGGCCGCGCCGGGCGACGCTTCATCGAGATGCGATCGACCACGGCCCAGGCCAGGAAGCCGCCGAACAGCACGACGTCGGCGAGCATGCCGTTGGCAAGCAGGTGCGCGAGCGCCCAGGCCTTCACGGCCACCAGCATCGGGTGCTTCGTCGCGGATTTGATCCGTCCCGGCAGGTAGGTCGCCAGCAGCAGCGGGAACACCGGCAGCATCACCAGCGCGGCGACGTGACGTAGTCCGGCGGGCGGCACGTACAGCACCACGGGCTCCGCGCGCGCGGCGGCGTAACCGCCGACGAGCAGCAGGAAGCCGACGATCGACAGGATCGAGTACAGGCCCTTCCAGGGTCCGGCGCCGATCGCCGCGACCATGCGGTCGCGCCACGCGGGCGCCACGATCGAGATCGAGTGCACGCCGAGGAACACGGCCATGCCGGCGAGCAGCCTCACCACGGCTGCGGCTCGCCGGTGTAGCGGATGAACGTGCCGGACTGCTCGGGGCGCAGCCCGTCGATGACCTTGCGCAGGCCCTCGACGCTGGTGCGGGCGTCGATCAGCCCCGGTATGACCACGCCGCGCGCGGCGTAGCCGCGGGTGTCGACCTGGCCGGGCGAGAGCGCGGCCACGAGGATGCCCTGCGGCGCGAGATCCGCGGCCATGGACAGCACCAGCATGTTCAGCGCGGCCTTGCTGGCCTTGTACCAGTAGCCGCCCGGCATGCCGCCACCGCGGGCGCCCATGGAACCCGCGAGCGAGGACACGGCCAGCACCTTCTTCTGGCGGCTCGCCACCACGTTCGGCAGCAGCGCCTCGGTGACGCGCACCGGCGCGTGCGCGTTGAGCTCCATCAGGTAGGCGAAGCGCGAGTGGTCGAGCGACCCCATCGACTGGCCGCGGAACTCGTCGGTGTCGCCGGCGTTGTTGATCAGCACGTCGATGGGCAGGCCCGCGAGGCGCTCGCGCAGCGCCGCCACGCTCGCGCCGTCGACCACGTCGAGCGCCTCGAGCCGCACGTTGGGCCGCGCCTTCGCCAGTGCAGCGAGCGCCTCGGACTGGGCCGGACGCCGCGCGGTCGCGATCACCTGCCAGCCCGCCTCGGCGTACTGGCGCGCGAGTTCGAGGCCTATTCCGCGGCTGGATCCGGTGATCAGCACGGTCGGTGCGCCGCCCGTCGGCGAGGCGGCGGGTGCGGCGGCGGGGATCGCGGGTGCCGCGACGGCGCGCGGCGACAGGACCGCCAGCGCGAGGACTGCCAGGGCGCCGAGCAGCAGGCGGCGCGGGGGAAGCGGGACGTTCATGGGTAACCTCCGCATCGTCAGGCGGATAGTGTCAGGAATCGCGTCGGATGGGCATGGCCGGGATGGTCGACCCAGCCGCCGACCCGCGGGGACACGAGCCGGTTCGAGACACCGCGGTACAGCGGGATCACCGGCTGGTCGCGCAGCAGCACGCGATCCGCTTCGGCGTAGAGACGGGCCCGTGCCTCGATCGTCAGCTGGCGTTCGGCGGCCTGGAAGGCGCGGTCGAACTCGGTGCTGCGATAGGCGCAGAAATTGATCGCGGAGTCCGACAGGAAGCGGTCCAGGAAGATCGACGCCACCGGCACCGCCGCGAAGGAGTTGTAGCTGAAGACGTCGTACTGGCCCTTCTGCAGTGCCGCGTTGTAGGCGCGACCCTCCAGCGGCTGCAGCTCGGCGTCGACGCCGATCGTCTTCCACATCGCCGACACGGCGAGGTACACCTTGCGACCGGTCGGGCTCGCGGGGAAGCCTATGCCCAGGCGCAGCCGCCGGCCCGGGCCGTAGCCCGCCGCCGCCATCAGCTCACGGGCCGTGCGCGTGCGCTGGGCCATCGGCCACGCGGCGTAGTCGGGCTGCAGCGGCCGCGGGTACTCGGCGATTCCCGGCGGCAGGATCGAATCCGAAGGCTGCTCGCCGAGGCCGCGCACCTTGGCGGCGATGATGCCGCGGTCCAGCGCGAGCGACATCGCGCGCCGGACGCGGGAGTCGGCGAGCGCAGGTCGCGCAAGGTTCAGGCCGATCCAGCCCACCGCGCACTCCGGCGAGCTGCGCAGGGCGCTGCCGAGATCGCGGCGCGCGATACCGAGGCTGGCGGCGTCCTCGATCGACGCGATGTCGGCCTCGCCGAGGCGGAACAGCCGCAGGCGCGTGGCGTCGTCGTAGCCTGTCAGCCAGTCGACACGCTCGATCCGGACCGCGGCCGCCTCGTGGAACCGGGGATTGCGGCGCAGGCCGATGACCTTGGCGCCCGCTGCCCACTCCTGGACGAGATAAGGGCCGTTGGTGACGAGGTTGCCGGGCTTCGCCCACTCGCGGCCCTTCGCGGCGATCACGTGGCCCGGCACGCAGTAGGCCGCGCCGAGCATCACCGGCAGTTCCACGTCGGGATGCTCCAGCCGGATCACGAGGGTCCGCGGGTCCGGTGCCGTGACACCCAGCTTCGCGGGATCGCCGCGCCCGAAACGCAGGTCGCGCGCGCCGACGATGGCGTCGAGCCGGCTGGCCTGCGCCGCGCCGGTCTCGGGCGCGAGGTAGCGGCGCAGCGTGAACAGGAAGTCGCGCGAGGTCAGCGGCGCGCCGTCGGACCACGCCAGGCCGGGGCGCAGCCGGAAGGTCCACGTCAGCCCGTCGGCCGAGGCGCTCCACGACTCGGCGCAGCCGCGGCCCAGGCGGCCCGCCGCGTCCCAGGCCGTCAGCCCCGTGAACAGCTCGGCGGCCATTTCGGTCGTCAGCGAACCGGTCGGCCGCTGCGGATCGAGCGACGTGACCTCGCTGGCCACCGCGCGCCGCAGGCGCCCGGTGGCAGCCGGCGCGCCTGCCTGCCCGAGGACGCGGCCGGAGCCTGCGGCGCCGGCGACCAGCGCCGCGCAGCCCGCGGCCTGCAGGAACCGACGACGACGCATCGGCTCAGCCCTCGCTCTCGTCGGGGCCGGGTCGCGCGGCGTGCCCGGACGATTCTTCGACGACGACGGGGCGCGCGTGCGCACGGCTGAGCAGCACGGCCCCGAGCAGCGCGAACACCGCCGAGGCGACGAACGGCGAGGCGGGCCCAAGCTTGAAGTAGATGGGGCCCGCCACGGCGGGGCCGATGATCCGGCCGGCGCTGCTCGAGGCGTTGAACAGGCCCATCACCGATCCGCGCGAGCGCGCGTCGGCCTCGAACGACACCAGGCTGGAGATCGCCGGCGTGAACAGCCCGTTCGCGATTCCCGACACCGCCATGGCGACCCACACGACCGCGGGTGACCAGGCGACCGCGAACAGCAGCAGCCCGGCGATCACGCCGAAGATCGCGAGCATCGCCAGCGGCTTCTCGCCGAGCCGGCGCGACAGCGGGCCGACGAGGCCGGCCTGGCCGATCGCGGCGCAGAACGCGAACACCATGAACAGCAGGCCGACGTCCTGCAGGCCGAAGCCGAACTGGTCGCGGCCCCAGAACTGGAACACCGACTGCAGCGCCGCGGCGCCGGAGCCGACCACCAGCGACGAGAACATCAGGCCCACCAGCACCGGCCGCGTGCGGAACGCGGCGAATGGCGAGCCGCCATGCGGCTTGGGCGCGCCGTCCGCCGGCGTCGCGACGGCGCCGAGCGGTCGACGGAACTCCGGGCGCAGGCTCTCGGGCAGGAACGCGACCGAACCGACCAGTGCAACCAGGGCCAGTCCGGCGGCCACCAGCGACACCACGTGCAGCGACGGCGCCCCCGCGGCATCGACGCCGAGGAAGCCGCCGATCGGCGGCCCGACGGCGAATCCGATGCCGAACGCGGAGCCGACGATGCCGAGCCCCTTGGCCCGGTTCTTCGTGTCCGTGACGTCGGTCGCGTAGGCGAACGCCGCGCCGAGGTTGCCCGACATCACGCCGCCCAGCGCGCGGGCGAGCAGCAGCGAGACGAGGTCCGTGGCGTAGGCCTGCCAGACATAGGCCAGGATCGTGCCGGCGAGGCTCGCGACCAGGATGGGCTTGCGGCCCCAGGCGTCGCTCAGCCGCCCCCACAGCGGCGTGGCGAGCAGCTGGAACAGCGAGAAGATTCCAGCGCCGCCGAACGTCTTCCAGAACGGCGAGGCGCCCATGTTCTCGGCAACCAGCGGAAACGGGATCACCGTGATGCCGAAGCCGAGCAGGCTGATGAAGACGATCAGCCAGAGTACGCCGAGGCCCTTCATGGAACCGTGCCTGGATTCGTGCGGAAGCGCCGGCGGATTATCGGCGCACTGGCGGGGTCGTGGCGAGCCGCAGGGCGGCGCGTCCGCGACGCAGATGGACGGCGCCGGTCAGCGCGTCCGGCCACTCGTCAGGATGATGCGAGCTCATCAGCACCGCGATGCCCTTCCCGGGCAGGGTACCGACCCAGCGCCGCAGCGTCTCCCGGGTAACGGGGTCGACGCCCGCGAAGGGTTCGTCGAGCAGCAGCAGCCGCGGCCGCGCCGCCCAGGCACGGGCGAACATGGCGCGCCGTGCCTGGCCATAGGACAGCGTCCCCAATGGCGCGTCCTCGCGCTCCGCGAGCCCGAACTGCCCGAGCGCCGACCGGGCGCGGGCGCGCTCCCGGTCGGTCGGCGGCGCGTCCAGGCCGATGCTGGAGCGCAGCCCCGACACCACCACCTCGAGCAGCGGCGCCTCGCGCGGATAGTCGGACTGCAGGTGCGGCGCGACGATCGCGCACCAGCGGCGGAACTCCCCGAGCGGCACACCGGGCCCGAGCCCGCGACGCATGATCCGCCCGCCGAGTGCGGCCGGATGGTCGCCGTAGACGGCCCGCAGCAGCGTGCTCTTGCCGCTGCCGTTGGCACCGTGCACCACCCAGCACTCGCCGGCGCGCAGTTCGAGGTCGACCTCGCGCAGGACGGCCCGATAGTCGAGGTACACGCTGGCCCGCTCGAGCGCGACGAGCACCGGCGCCGAGCCCAGGCGCGGCAGCGCGCGGGTCCTGGCGAGGCGCGCGGCCGCCACGCGCTGCCCGGCGGGGCGCGGCGCCCGGGCGATCGGACCCGCCTCCAGGACCCTGCCGGCCTCGAGCCGGAGCCTGTGGGTCGCGGACCGCGGGACCTCGTCGTCACGGTGCGTGCTGAGCACCCACGGCAGTGCGCCGCGGCGCGTGCTCTCCAGCCAGGAGATCGCCCGCGCGCGGTTGACGGCGTCGAGGCCCGCCAGCAGTTCGTCGAGCAGCAGCAGCCCGGGCCGGCTCGCCAGCGCGCGCGCCAGCAGCACCAGCCGCCGCTCCCCCATCGACAGCGAGAGGAACCGGCGCGACCCGAGCCGACCGACGCGCAGCCGCGTCAGCAGCGCCCGCGCCGCCCGCGCCTGGGCCGGGCGCAGCGGCCCCTGCGGGATGTCGCTGCGCGTCAGGCCCGTGCCGACCACTTCGAGCGCGGTGAAGTTC
>JBIIDW010000399.1:0-3228 GCA_044238215.1 Steroidobacteraceae bacterium | reverse complement strand
CCTCGTTGGTGAGCGGGTTCTTCCACTCGTCGAGCACCTCGCCGGTCTTGAGGTCGGTGTAGACGATGACCTCGCGGCACATCCGGTAGATCGAGCCGTTCGGGCCTTCTTTCAGGCGGATCACGCCAAAGCCCGACGACCCCATCAGGTCGACGACCTTCTTCTGCGGCTGGATCGCCATCACGTAGCCCTTGAACCAGAAGTACTTCTGCTTGCCGAAGTCGAGGTCGCCCTGGATGCGCGCGTACGCGAGCTGGTTGCCCTTGCCGGTGCGCAGGTCGAGGTAGGGGCCCTGCAGCCCCGGTCCGAAGCCGTGCTTCGACGTGCCGAGCGTGCCTGCTGCGGCAGCCGCGGCGGACGGGGAAATGCTCAGGCCGGCTGCGCCCGCTGCGCCGATGGCAAGTGCCGCGCCGAGGCCGCCCGTGGTCTGGATGATCCCGCGGCGCCGCAGGTCAGGGGTGTCGCTGGTGGACATGGCTCGCTCCCGAAGGGTGTGGTGGCTGGACGGGGCGATGATGCCGCGCCGCGCAGGCCGGCGGACCAAGGATCGTGTCGACAGTCCATTTTCCGGACCGGGACCCGGGCCCGGGCCGCCGGCGCCCTCAGGGCGCCGGCGCCGCGCAGCGGCGCGGCAGCGAGGCGAGCAACGACCAGGTCGCCTCGAAGGCGGCGACCTGCGCCGCGGAGGGTTCGCGGCCCTCGCCCGAGATGAAGATGCCGAAGATCATCTCCCCGGCGGCGTCGTGGAAGCCGATGCCGCGGGCGAGCCCGTCGGCGGAGGGTATGCGCTGCACGTCGATGGCGGCGATCAGGTCGGGCCTGAGGTGCCCGGAGAGCGTGGCCTCGTCGAGATTGAAGAAGCGGCTCCGCTTCGAGGGCAAGCCGCCGGGTATGGCGCTGCGGATCTCGAACACGTGCCCGCCCTTGCGGATCAGGACCAGCGTTTCGCCCCAGGCGCCGAGCGAGCGCCAGACCGCGTCGAAGTGGCTGCCGTCGACGCCGAGGGTCATGTCGCGCGGCGCGCCGGCGGATACTGCGGCCTCGGTCAGCGCCAGCTTCGGCGCGGCCATCATCGGCAGCGGCGCCGGGCGCGCGGCGAAGGCCGCGGTGATGCGTGCGGCGTCGGCGGCCGAGGGGCAGAGCGCGCCCTGTGCCGCCGCCGGCGCCGCGGGGAACGGCAGCAGCAGCGCCGCTGCGGCCAGCGCGACGCGCTTCAGGGGCGCGCCCACGCGGCGCTCAACCGCGGCGCTGCTGCAGCGCCTTCAGTTCCGCGAGCACCATCTGCGAGTGGCCCTTGGCGTTCACGTCCTGATAGTGCCGGGCGATGCGGCCCTGCGGGTCGATGATGAAGGTGTCGCGGCGCGCGACCTCCATGATCATGAAGGCCTTGTAGAGCACGCCGTAGGCCTTTGCCGTCGCCTTGCTGCTGTCGGCGAGCAGCGTGAAGGGCAGGCTGTGCTCCTTGGCGAATTCCTGGTGCGAGGCGACGTCGTCGACGCTGATGCCGAGGATGACGGCGCCGGCCTTGCGGAACGCGAAGATGTCGTCGCGGAACTCGCAGGCCTGCGTGGTGCAGCCGGGCGTGTTGTCCTTGGGGTAGAAGTACAGCACCACCCACTTGCCGCGCTGCTCCTGCAGCGTGACCCACTTGCCGGTCTGGTCCTGCAGCCGGAACGCGGGTGCGGCGGCGCCGACCGCCGGCGTGGCGGCCTCGGCCAGCGGCAACAGCGCGAGCAGGACTCCGGCGAACCAGGCGATGGCGGCGTGGCGGACGCGATTGACGTTGGCGTGCATGGCGTGACCTTCCGGGCGGCGTTGGGAGGGGCGTCGGCTGTCGGGCAACCCCATTGTATTGGAACTGCCCGTCGATGTGACTGCGGCCACCCGCGGCGCTCCAGCCGCTCGCGGGCGACGCGACTGGGGCAGAATGCGGCGATGATCGAAGCGGTGTCTCCGGAAGGGTCGAGCAGGGGGGCGGTCGCGGATCGCGCACCGCCCCGCCGCGCCCTGATCCTCGCCGGCGGTGGCGCCCGCGCGGCCTACCAGGTGGGGGTGCTGAAGGCGATCGCCGAACTCGTGCCGGATCCGGCGCGGCCGCCGTTCGACGTGATCGTCGGCACCTCCGCCGGGGCGGTCTCGGCCGTGGTGCTCGGGGCCTCCGCGCACCGCTGGCGCGACGGCGTGGCGGCGCTCGAGGAGGTCTGGGCGAACTTCCACGTCGGCTCCGTGCTGCGCGCGGACGGCGTGGCGATGCTGCGGGCGGGCGCGCATTGGCTGCTGTCGGCGGTTTCCGGAGGGCGCCTGCTGCCGGCGCCGCGTTCCCTGTTCGACAATTCGCCGCTGCGCCAGCTGCTCGCGCGGAGCGTCGACTGGGACGCCCTGCAGCGCAACGTCGATGCCGGCCTGCTGCACGCGGTGGCACTCTCGGCGACCAGCTATGCCGCGGGCCGCAACGACGTGTTCTTCGCCGCGGCGGAGGACGTCCCGGGCTGGCTGAGCGCCGGCCGGGCCGGCTGGCGCACGCGCCTCGACCTCGAGCACCTGATGGCGAGCGCGGCGATTCCCTTCCTGTTTCCCTCGGTGCCGCTCGGCGATACCCACTACGGCGACGGCGCGATGCGCCAGCTCGCGCCGCTCTCGCCCGCGATCCGGCTCGGGGCCGATCGTCTGCTGGTGATCGGCGTGCGCGCCGAGGAGGGCGCGGGGCTGGGCCGCCTGTTCGGCGGCGATCAGGGGCCGTCGGCCGGCCAGCTGTTCGGCTTCATGCTCGACACGCTGTTCAGCGACCAGCTGCGGCCCGACCTCGAGCAGCTGGCCCGCCTCAATGCACTGGTGGAGCGCGCACCCGGCGCGGCGCCGGGACTGCGCCGCGTCGACGTGCTCTGCGTCCTGCCGAGCACCGACCCGCGCAGCGTCGCCACCCGCCACGCCGGCGCATTGCCGCGCACGCTGCGTGCGCTCATGTCGGTGATCGGGGCGCGCGGCGCCGCCGGCAGCCTGCTGGCGAGCTACCTGCTGTTCGAGTCCTGCTACACGCGGGAGCTGATCGAGCTCGGGCGCCGGGACGCGCTCGCGCGGCGCGACGAGCTGCTCGCTTTCCTGGGCTGAGCGGCCGCCGGCCGCGCGCGGGGGCGCCCGCTCAGGTGAGGAACAGCGCGCCCAGTCCGAGCAGCGTGGCGAAGCCGATGCAGTCGGTGAAGGTCGTGAGGATCACCCCGGCCGACAGCG
>JBIIDW010000398.1:0-3252 GCA_044238215.1 Steroidobacteraceae bacterium | reverse complement strand
GCTTGGCGACGACGCGCGCGACCGCGCACTGTGGATCGAGGCCAAGCTGCTCTTCACGGCCGAGATCGCCCACCAGCCCGACAACCAGTTCGCCAAGACGTTTTTCAGCTCGGTGACCCGGCGCCTGTTCGGGACCTCCGGAGTCGCGCCCGAACTCGAGTTCCTCGCCATGGAACTCGATCCGCTCTCCGGGATCGACTCCGGCCACATCACCCAGCGCTACCCCAACCGCGGCAGCCTGGACCTGCTAGTCGAGGACGTGCTCGGCGACCTGCGTTTCCGTTGCCCATGGCGCGACTTCGAGCGCAGCGTACGCTCGGTCGCCGCCGAGATCGTCGGCGCCCTGCGCGCCACGGGCGACACCACCCCGGTGGAGCGCGTCGACCTGATCCGACCCGTGTTCTTCCAGGCCTCGCGGGCCTACGTCGTCGGTCGGCTCTCCACGGCATGCGCGGCTCACCCCATCGCGCTCGCCCTCAAGAACACGGAGGGCGGCCTGATCGTCGACGCCGTCATGCTGGACGAGGACGACGTCAGCGTGGTGTTCGGCTTCACGCGCTCGTATTTCCACGTCGACCTCGAGCGGGTCGGCGAGGCGGTCGCCTTCCTTCGGCAGCTGCTGCCCCGCAAGCCGGTCAGCGAGCTGTTCACCGTGCTCGGCCGCTCCAAGCAGGGAAAGACGGAGCGCTATCGGGAACTGATGACCCACCTCGCCGCGACGGACGACCTGTTCGCGCACGCGCCGGGCGAGCGCGGACTGGTGATGGTGTGCTTCACCTCGCCGTCGCTCGACGTGGTCTTCAAGCTGATCCGCGACCGCTTCCCGCCGCCGAAGAACGTGCTGCGCCAGGACGTGCTCGACAAGTACCGGTTCGTGTTCCGGCACGACCGTGCCGGTCGACTGGTGGACGCCCAGGAATTCAAGCGCGTCCGGCTGCCGCGCGCGCGCTTCACGCCGGAGCTGCTCGAGGAGCTGTTCAGCGAGACCGCCAGCACCGTCCACGCCGACGGCGACGACCTGATCTTCGACCACATGTACATCGAGCGTCGCATGGCGCCGCTGAACCTGTTCCTGCGCGAAGCGCCCGGACCGGCCGCCGAAAGGGCCGTGCTGGACTATGGTCAGGCGATTCGCGACCTCGCGCACACGAACATCTTCGCCGGCGACCTGCTGCTGAAGAACTTCGGCGTCACGCGCCACGGGCGCGTGATCTTCTACGACTACGACGAGCTCTGCCAGGTGACGGACTGCCGCTTCCGGGACGTGCCGGAGTCGGGCAGCGACGAGGACGACATGCGCGGCGAGGCGTGGTTCTACGTCGCCGACAACGACGTGTTCCCGGAGACCTTCCTCAACTTCCTGGCGTTCACCGACGAGCAGCGCCGCGTCTTCGTCGAGTACCACGGCGAGGTGCTGACGGCGGACTGGTGGCGCGGCGTCCAGCAGCGCATCGAGGGGGGCGACCTGCTCGAGGTGCTGCCGTATCACCCGCGGCGGGTGCGGGCGGTCAGCAGCACCTGAGCCGCCTCACGGACTGCCGGCGAGCGCCAGTCCCCTGTCGAGATCGGCGAGCAGGTCGCCGACGTCCTCCAGTCCGATCGACAGACGCACCGTGCCGTCGCCGATCGCGCTCCACGCACGCTGCGCGCCGTCGAGATCGCGCGGCTGCATCAGCTGCGGCGGCATGACCAGCGACTCCGTGGAGCCGAGGCTCGGTGCGCACGCGAACAGCTGGAGCGCCTCGGTGAAGCGCTTCGCCGCGTCCGCGCCGCGCCGCAGGCCGAAGGTCACCACCGAACCGAATTCCCGCATCTGCGCCCGGGCCAGGGCCGCCGCGGGATGCGATGCCAGCCCAGGGTAGTGGACGACCTCCACCTCGGGGTGCCGCGCAAGGTGCTCCGCCACCACCTGCGCCGCGGTGCACTGCGCCCGATAGCGCAGGAAGTAGGTCTTCATGCCGCGCATCATCAGGAAGGCGGCGTGCGGGTCGAGTTGCGCGCCGAACAGGTCCCAGTCGGGCCGGATGCGCTCGAGCACGGCCCGGTTGGCGATCACCGCCCCGCCCATCACGTCGCCCGTGCCCGCCGCGTACTTGGTGAGGCTGTGGACGAAGACGTCGACGTCGAAGCCGCCGTGCTGGTGGAAGCCGGCGAAGGTGTTGTCGAGCACGGTCAGGGCGCCGTGCCGGCGCGCCAGCGCCGTGATCGCCCCGATGTCGGCGATCTTCGTCACGGGGTTCGTGGGGCTCTCGAAGAACACCAGGCGGGTGGGTTCCGACGCCAGCACGCGGCCAATGCCCTCGAGGTCCTCGATCGACAGCATCGTGTGGCGGACGCCGAAGCGGCCCAGCAGCCTGCGGATCGCCGCGCGCGTCGGGCCGTAGCTCTCGGCGAAGCAGAGCACGTGGTCGCCCGCGCGCGTGAGCGCGACGAGCAGCTGCGTGATCGCGTTGACGCCCGACGCGCAGCTCAGGCAGTCGTCCCGCCCCTGCAGCTCGGCGAGCAGCTTCTCTAGCTGGCGCACGGTCGGGTTCGCGACACGCGAGTAGTGGAACCCGGGGCGCTCGCCGCGCCAGGCGCGAAGGGTCTCGTCGACGCCGGGGAACTCCCACTTCACGTTCTGGTAGATGGGCATCGACAGCGGCGGGTTGTCGGCCGGCACCTCGATGACGGGCGGATGATTGACGCGGGTTTCCTGCTTCATGGTCGGAGAGACTACAGGCTCGGCGTTCAGGGTGCGGGATCGATCGTGAAGCGGTCGGCGTCCAGGTGCGCCGGGAAAGCTCGCCGGAACTCCCGGAGGGCAGGAAGGTCGAGCGCGACCGTCACGACGCCGGCCGCGTCGCCCGGCGAGCCCAGGCTGCCGCCGAGGTAGTCGAGCAGCGCGCTGCGCCCCTCGTGGGCGATGCCGGCACCGTCGCGGCCGATGCGGTTCACGCCGGCGACGAAGCACTGGTTCTCGATCGCACGCGCGACCAGCAGCGACTGCCATGCGAAGCTGCGCCGCGCCGGCCAGTTCGCGACGTAGACCAGCACGTCGTAGTCGAACTCGGGGCTGCGGCGGCTCCAGACCGGGAAGCGCAGGTCGTAGCAGACCAGCGGCGCGATCCTCCAGCCGCGAAACTCGACCACGAGACGCGACTGCCCCGCCGCGTAGTGCTCGTGCTCCCGCCCCATGCGGAACAGGTGACGCTTGTCGTAGTGCCGCAGCGTGCCGTCGGGCAGCGCCACCCACAGGCGGTTGACGCACCG
>JBIIDW010000014.1:0-11637 GCA_044238215.1 Steroidobacteraceae bacterium | reverse complement strand
GGTCAGGGCACGCGAGTCGGCCAGCAGCCGCTCGTACTCCGGGTAATCGAGCTCGGACATCGCGTAATTATGCCTCAGGAGCGTGTTTTTCATTGATCCTGCGGCAGCGCGGCACTATATTTTTCATATGAGCGACAACCCCAAGGGCAGCCTCGAAACCGAGTTCAAGCGGCTCGAGAGGCAGGTCGAGGAGCTGCTGGCGGCAGTGCAGCTCCTCAAGGAAGAGAACCGTGCCCTCCGGCACCGTCAGGACACGCTCGCCGTCGAGCGGGCGAGCCTGCTGCAGAAGAACGAGCAGGTCCGCACCCGGGTCGAGGCCATGATAGGCCGCCTGAAGATGCTGGAGCACGGCACTTGAGCGCGGACGACCGCGAGGTCGCGCGCCTTAGCGTGCGCATCCTCGAGAAGGAGTACTTTGTCGCCTGCCCCATCGAGGAACGCTCCGACCTGCTCGACTCGGCGGAGTTCCTCAACGCGCGCATGCGCGAGATCCGCGACAGCGGCAAGGTCATCGGCGTCGACCGCATCGCCGTCATCGCCGCGCTGAACCTCGCCAACGAACTGATCAAGCTCCGGAACAAGGACCGGCGCGTCGAGGAGGAACTCGGCGGCCGGGTTCGCGCCATGCGCGAGCGGATAGACGCCGCGCTCGCCAGCGGCCAGCAGATCGAGCTCTGATCGACCTCCCGTTGCGCTGCGGGCCGCCGTGGGTGCTACAGTAGCCATGGCGTCGCCTGCGGTGTTCGACACGCGGATCGGGTTACCTCTCGACCCTAAGTTGAAACGCCCAGGGGCATCTGGGCTTGCGTGCAGCGCTGTGCAAGTCCGCCTCGAGCGGAAAGCCTTACCTGCCGCAGTCCGCCCCACTTGTTGCTCTGTGTCGAGAGCAACGGTCCACACCGGCACAGGCGGGCGACGCCTCTCCCCCTGCTCCGCGAACCGGCGGCCGGGCCGTGGCTGACGCGGACCGCAGGCGCGAACTGCGCGCCGGCCTGCGGCGCGCCCGCCGGGCCCTGGGCCCCGTCGAGCGGCAGGTCGCGTCGCGGCAGATCGCCCGCGCGCTCGCGGCCGCGGGATGGCTGCGACCCGGCCGGCGGGTGGCCGGGTTCGTCGCCACCGCCGAGGAAATCGACACCGCGCCAGTGCTCGCCGCGGCACGGGCACGCGGCTGCGAACTCTACCTGCCGCGACTCACGCACTGGCGAAGCGGGCGCATGACCCTGTCACCCATCGGGCCGCGGCGCAGGGTCAACCGCTATGGAATCCCGGAGCCAGCCACGACGGAGCGCATCGGCGCGCGCTGGATGCACGTCGTGCTGGTACCGCTGGTGGGCGTGGATCGGCTCGGCAACCGCCTCGGCATGGGCGCCGGATTCTACGACCGCGTCCTCGCCTTCCGCCGCCTCCGCGGCGCCTGGCACGGTCCGCGGCTGGTCGGCGTCGCTCACTCCGTGCAGCAGGTCGACGAACTGCCGGCCGGCGACCACGACGTGCCGCTCGACGCGCTTGTCACCGAGCGCGGCATCACCTTTTTCAGGAGGCGCTGATCATGAAGTACTGGCTGATGAAGACCGAGCCTTCCACGTTCGGTATCGACGACCTCGAAAAGGCGCCGCGACGGACGACCTGCTGGGACGGCGTGCGCAACTACCAGGCACGGAACATGCTGCGTGACGAGTTCGCGGCAGGCGACCTCGCATTCCTCTACCACTCGAGCTGCGACGAGCCCGGCATCGTCGGCATCGTCAAGGTCGTGCGCGCCGGCTATCCGGATGCAACGGCGCTCGACCCGAAGCACGACCACTACGATCCGAAGGCGACGCGCGAGGATCCTCGCTGGTACATGGTCGACGTGCAGCTCGAGAAGCGCTTCGCGCGGCCCGTCACGCTGGACGCTCTGCGTGCGCACGCCGCGACGCAACTCGCCGGAATGCTCATCCTCCGCAGCGGCAATCGACTGAGCGTGACGCCCGTCGATGCGGCGCACTGGAAGTTCATCGTGTCGCTCGCGACGTGAGGCGCGGCGCTTACCACGAATGCAGATGGTGGTCGCTTGTTTTTTACAATGTCGTGTATATACTCGCTCGCGGACTAACCCTAAATCAGTGGAGACTCAACATGGCTAAAGCCAAGAAGAAGGCCGCGAAGAAGAAGGTCGCCAAGAAGGCTGCCAAGAAGAAGTAAGGCCTTTAGAGCCTTTCTCGGCGGGCGGAGACACAGATCCGCCCGCCGACTTAAGGATTCTCAGAAGATGCCCGCGCAAGCGGGCATCTTCTTTTACGGAACCCGCAACCGCGAGATCGACGATGCAGAACCAGGGCAAGCAGGCCGCCGCCGCCGCGGCGATGGAGTGGGTCAGGGACGGCATGGTGATCGGCGTCGGCACCGGCTCGACGGTCAACCTGTTCATCGACCAGCTTGCCGCGTTCCGCGGACGCATCGCCGGCGCGGTATCCAGTTCGGAGGCGTCCACCGCGCGACTGCGCGCTGCGGGGATCGACGTACTCGATCTCAACGCGACAGGGGACCTGGAGCTCTACGTCGACGGGGCAGACGAGACGAACGCGCATCGCCAGCTCGTAAAGGGCGGCGGCGGCGCGCTGACGCGCGAGAAGATCGTGGCTGCGGCTTCGCGCCGCTTCGTCTGCATCGTCGACGATTCGAAGGTCGTTGACGTGCTCGGCCGGTTTCCCGTGCCGGTCGAGGTGATCCCGATGGCGCGCTCTTACGTCGCGCGCCAGGTTGCCGCGCTGGGCGGCCAGCCCGTCTGGCGCGAGGCCGTGATCACCGACAACGGGAACCACATCCTCGACGTCCACGGACTGGAGGTGACGGACCCGCCGGCGCTGGAGTCGCGGATCGGCGGAATCGTCGGTGTGGTCTGTACCGGGTTGTTCGCCAGGCGCCCAGCCGACGTCGTGCTGGTGGGCGGCCCGGCCGGCGTGCGCAGGATCTGACGTCGGTCAGTCGTACTCGGCCCAGGTGCGACCGGACTTCCGATCGTAGTGGATCGTGATCCGCGCAACCTCGCAGAGGTTGAAATCCGACCACTCGGCTTCCTCGCCATCGTCATAGACGACCTTGAGGTCCCAGCGGCAGACGTCCTCGCGCTTCGAGAAGCGGATGTTCACCTTCTCGCCGTCGTCGAGCACGTCGCGACCGAGGACGTCTTCCTCCCAGTTCTTCGACTTGATCGGCGAAACGTAGACCTGCTCGATGGTGTAGCCGGTGCGGTTCACCAGCGTGAAGTCCTGGTCGCCTGCGCGGGCGGCCGTCGATACGAAGGACATGGCCACGGCAACGGTGGCTGCGAGCACGTTCGCAAGACGCATTCATTCTCCCCTTGGCCCGGTCGGAAACAACGCCGGGCTTCTGTGCGGGAATGATAGCGACAGCCCCGGAAAAGACGAAGGCCCGCATTGCTGCGGGCCTTCGGGTTGGCTGGGGGACTAGGATTCGAACCTAGGTAAACGGAGTCAGAGTCCGTTGTCCTACCGCTAGACGATCCCCCAAAACCGTTGCCGGTGACGGGATCAGCGCTTGGAGTACTGCGGACCGCGACGCGCCTTGCGCCGGCCGACCTTCTTGCGCTCGACCTCGCGGGCGTCGCGGGTGACGAAGCCGGCCACGCGCAGCGGGCGACGCAGGGTCTCGTCATACTCGATCAGGGCGCGCGTGATCCCCTGGCGGATCGCACCGGCCTGGCCCGTGATGCCCCCGCCCGCAACCGTGACGGTCACGTCGAAGCGGTTGACCATCTCGACGAGCTCGAGCGGCTGGCGAACGATCATCCGGCCGGTCTCACGGCCGAAGAACTCGTCGAGCGAGCGCTCGTTGACGGTGATGCGGCCGGTGCCCGGCTTGAGGAACACGCGGGCCGTCGAGGTCTTGCGGCGGCCAGTGCCGTAATTGGTGGAAGGCATTCAGTCGGTCCTCGTCAGAAACTCAGGGGCTTGGGCTGCTGCGCCGAGTGCGGGTGTGCACCGCCGGCGAACACGTGCAGCTTGCGGAACATCTTCCGCCCGAGCGTGGTCTTCGGCAGCATGCCCTTGACGGCGAACTGGATCACCCGTTCGGGATGCTCCTTCAGGAGCTTCTCGAGCGCGATCGACTTGATGCCGCCGATGGCGCCGGTGTGGTGGTAGTAGAACTTGTCGGTCATCTTCGCACCGGTGACGCGCACCTGCTCGGCGTTGACGACGACGATGTGGTCGCCCATGTCCACGTGCGGACTGTAGTCCGCCTTGTGCTTGCCCTTGAGGCGCAGGGCAATCTGCGAGGAAAGACGGCCCAGGGTTTGCCCCTTGGCGTCCACCACATACCAGTCGCCACGCACGGTGGCGGGCTTCGCGAAAACGGTGCTCATCGCTGGTTCTCCACCCGCCGCTCCGGCCGGGATGGCCGTGGCGAGTCCTGAAAAAGGCGCGGAAGTGTACTCAAGCCCGGCCGGCTTTGCAAAACCTCCCGGGGTGCGCCGCCTCCAGCCGATCCCGGCGAGCCGACAGGCGCCGGGCATTATAATGTGTCCCATGCGTTACATGAGCCCTCTCGACGAACTCCTCGCCACGGCAGACCGCGCGCTGCGCTCCGCCCTCGCCCCCGCCGTCGCCGCAAGACCGGTGCCTGCTGCGGCTGCGGCCCCGGAACCGCTCGCGGAGACCGACCGGCGCAAGGCCGCGGCACTGATGCGGGTCAATCACGCCGGCGAGGTTGCCGCGCAGGCCCTCTACCACGGCCAGGCCGCGTTCGCGCGGGATCCGGCGGTCAAGGACCTGCTGCTGCAGGCCGGGCGCGAGGAAGCGGACCACCTGGCCTGGTGCGAGCAGCGGCTGCGGGAACTCGGTTCGCGACCCAGCCTGCTGGGCCCGCTGTGGTACACAGGCTCGTTCGCGATCGGCGCGGCAGCCTCGCTGGCGGGGGATCGCGTCAGCCTCGGGTTCGTGGCGGAGACCGAGCGACAGGTCGAGGGCCACCTGGACGACCACCTCTCGCGTCTGCCTGCCGGCGACGAGCGCAGCCGCGCGATCCTCGAGGCCATGCGTCAGGACGAAAAGGCGCATGGCGATGCGGCGCTGGCGGCGGGCGGCACCGGGCTGCCGGCACCGGCCCGTGCGGCGATGCGTGCGACGTCACGTGTGATGACGTTCACAAGTTATTGGGTCTGATGGAAAAAGCGCTTGCGTGCATCTTGGCTTATGTATAAAAAGCCCTGGTCCCTAATAAAAACCGGAAGGGGGGATTTGTGGCCGAAGACAACATCAAGCCGCTGAGCGACATACCCGCGATCAATCGCTTCCTCAGCTATTGCCGGATCCGCACCGTTCCCTCCAAGACCGTGGTGATCCACGCGGGCGACCTGCCCGACGTCCTCTACTACATCATCGCCGGCTCGGTCGAGGTGATGATCGAGGACGAGGAAGGGAACGAAATGGTGCTGGCCTACCTCAACAAGGGCCAGTTCTTCGGCGAAATGGGGCTGTTCCACGAACAGCCCACCCGCACGGCATGGGTACGCACCCGCGGCCAGGCGGAACTCGCCGAAATGACCTACCCGCGCTTCCGGCAGATCGCCGCGGAGAGCCCGGGGCTGATCTTCGAACTCGCCACGCAGCTGGCGACCCGCCTCGACCGGACCAACCGCAAGCTCGGCGACCTCGCGTTCGTCGACGTCACCGGCCGCGTGGCGCACGCGATCATGGACCTGTGCGGCGAACCGGATGCCATGACTCATCCCGAGGGCATGCAGATCAAGGTTTCGCGCCAGGAACTGTCGCGCCTCGTCGGCTGCTCGCGCGAGATGGCCGGCCGGGTGCTGAAGGTGCTCGAGGAGCAGGGCCTGCTGCGCGCGACCGGCAAGACCATCGTGGTCTACAACGCGCGCCCCAAGATGAAGACCCGGCCGGTGATCGTCCCGGTGAAGCAGGTCGCGAACGCGCCGAAGGGCAGGCTCGCCGCCGCGCGCCCGGCTGACGACGACGACGACTGGGACGACGACGACGAGGATTGACGCACAGGGGCCCGCCGACGAGCGGGCCCCGTCGCTTCAGGGCACGGGGCCGCCTGCCCTGGCGGACTCGATGGCGGCACGCATCGCGCCGATCGTCGCCGCGTAGTCCTTGCTGCCGAAGATCGCCGACCCCGCGACGAAGGTGTCGGCGCCTGCGGCCGCGATGGCGCCGATGTTGTCCACCTTGACGCCGCCGTCGACCTCGAGCCGGATGTCGCGACCGCTCGCCGCGATGCGGTCACGGGCTGCACGCAGCTTCGCCAGCGTGGACGGGATGAACGACTGGCCGCCAAAACCCGGATTGACCGACATCAGCAGGACCATGTCGATGCGGTCGAGCGTGTGGTCGAGCCAGCCAAGCGGCGTGGCGGGGTTGAACACGAGACCCGGACGGCAGCCGTGCTCGCGGATGAGTTCGATGGTCCGGTCGACATGCTCGCTGGCCTCGGGGTGGAACGTGATCCACGTGGCCCCCGCACGCGCGAAGTCCGGGATGATCCGGTCCACCGGCTTGACCATCAGATGCACGTCGATCGGCGCGGTGACGCCGTGGCGCCGCAACGCCTCGCAGACCAGCGGCCCGACCGTGAGGTTGGGCACGTAATGATTGTCCATCACGTCGAAGTGGATCAGGTCGGCACCGGCCTCCAGCACCGACTCGACCTGCGCACCGAGGCGCGCGAAATCCGCGGAGAGGATCGACGGCGCGATCCAGGCGGGCGCGCTGCCGCCCCGCCCGCTGCTGTCCAGGTGACTCAAGTCTTCAATCCCCTCGCCTGACGGATGACGTCCCACGCCTCGATGACCTGCTGCGTACGCTGTTTGGCGTGCTCGATCATCGACTCGGGCAGGCCGTTCGCCTTCAGCTTATCAGGGTGGTGCCGCGACAGTTGCCGGCGGTAAGCCCGCGTGACCTCATCGTCCGGCGCGACCGCCGCGACCTCGAGGATCTGGTAGGCCTCGGCGACGCTCATCCGCGGCTCGCCCGCGCGGCCGGCGCCGCCGTCGGTACCGCGCGCCCCGGGGCCCGCCGCCCCCTGCCGTAGCCGCAGCACGGCCTCGAGATGGGCGAACTCCATGCCGTTGACGCCGAGCGTCGCGGCAATTCGCGTCAGCAGCGGGCGCGACGGACCGCGCAGGTCGGCGCCCGCGATCGCCGCACGCATCTGGATCTCGAGAAAGACGCGCAGCAGATCGGGGCGGCCTGCGCAGGATCGACGCAGCGCCATGATCGCCCGGGTGAGGTCGTACCCCGGAGACTTGCCGCGGGTGAAGCACTCGATGGCCGCAGCCACCTGCCGCGAGTCGAGGCGAAAGTCGGCCATGACGCCCCGTGCGGCATCGATCTCGCGCTGCGACACGCGTCCGTCAGCCTTGGCGACGTGGCCCATGACCTCGAACGTCGTGGAAAAGAAGCGGGCCGCGACCGCGGTGGCGTCGGCGGGCGGATCCGCCACCGGTTGCGGGTCCCCTTCGCCCGTCGGTCCGAGCTTCTCGTCGACGAGGTGACCGGCCAGCCCACCCAGTGCGGCGCCCACGGGCCCGCCCACGACCAGACCGAGCGCGCCACCGACGAGTTTTCCCGTCCACCTCATCCTGCAATACTAGCAATCCGCGCTCCGCCACCGTGAAGGTCACCGTCCCGTGGAACCCCGCCCCACCGTGCACACCACGGCCCTCCGGCATCTGCGCCGCCTGCACACCGGCAAGGTGCGCGACATCTACGAGATCGACGCGTCCACGATGCTCATCGTGACGACCGACCGGCTCTCGGCATTCGACGTCGTACTGCCCGACCCGATTCCCGACAAGGGGCGCGTGCTCACCGAGATCTCCGACTTCTGGTTTGGCAAGACGGCGCACATCATCCCGAACCAGCTGGCCGGCCGCGGGCTCGAGGGCCTGCCGCTCGACGCGGACGAACGGGCGCTGCTCGACGGGCGGTCCGCCGTCGTGCGCCGGCTGAAGGCGCTGCCGCTCGAGGCCGTGGTGCGCGGCTACCTCATCGGTTCGGGCTGGAAGGACTACCAGCGCACGGGCGCCGTCTGCGGCATACCGCTGCCACCGGGCCTCCCGCTGGCCGCGCGGCTCGACCAGCCGCTGTTCACCCCGGCAACCAAGGCGGCGGTCGGCGAGCACGATGAGAACGTCGCTTTCGACGAGGCCTGCCGCATCATCGGCCCCGACCTCGCCGCCCGCGTCCGCGACGCGGCGCTGGCGCTGTACGGCTTCGCCGCGGCGCACGCGCTGCGCCGCGGCATCATCATCGCCGACACGAAGTTCGAGTTCGGCCTCGACGAGCACGGCACGCTGACGCTGATCGACGAGGTCGTGACGCCGGACTCTTCGCGTTTCTGGCCGGCCGACACCTATCGCACCGGCATCAGCCCGCCCTCGTTCGACAAGCAGTTCGTGCGCGACTACCTGGAGACGCTCGACTGGGACAAGAAGGCGCCCGGGCCGCCCCTGCCGCCGGAAATCATCGCGCGCACCAGCGCCAAGTACCGCGAGGCGCTGGCGCGGATCACGGGACCCGAAGTGGCGGCCTGATCGATGCTCGAGCCGCTGTGGGTGCTGCTGGACCGGCTGCTGTGGAGCGGCCGCGCCCAGGCGGCAGACCCGCTGGCAGGCTTGCTGCGCCTGCTGCGCTACCCCTTCGCCGTGCTGCGCGACCTGTCCGGCGGGCAGGTCAACCTGCGCGCCATGGGGCTCGTCTACAACACCGCGCTTGCGCTCGTGCCGCTGCTCGCGTTCACCTTCGCGATTCTCAAGGCCTTCAATGCCCACCGGGATCTCGAGCCGGTCATCTACGAGTTCTTCAGGCCCGTCGGCGAGGCCGCCGCGGAGCTCACCCGCCGCGCGATGGAGTTCGCCGACGGCGTGTCGACCGGCCTGGTCGGATCGGTCGGTCTCGCGCTGCTGCTGTGGACCCTGCTGGGCACGATCCAGAAGGTCGAGGACAGCTTCAACTACCTCTGGCGGGTCGATCAGCCGCGCAGCTTCGGGCGCCGCGTCGCCGAGTACCTTGCGCTGGTGATCCTCGGGCCGCTGCTGCTGGTGGCCTTCATCGGGTTGGTGCACTCGACGTTGCAGACGTCGGCGGTCGAGACGCTTTCCCACCTGCCGCTGCTCGAGCAGCTGTTCGCGCTGGGCAGGGCCATGGCGCCCTACGCGATGGTGACCGCGATCTTCACCTTCATGTACACGTTCGTTCCCAACACCAGCGTCCGGCTGCTGCCGGCCATGGTGGGAGGCCTGACAGCCGGCGTGCTGTGGGCGGCGACCGGCAAGCTGTTCACCGAACTCGTGATCTACACCAGCCGCCTGACGATCGTGTACGCGGGCTTCGCGGTGATCGTCGCCGCGCTGCTGTGGACCTACCTCGGATGGCTGATCCTGCTGGTGGGCGCGCAGCTCGCGTTCTACGTGCAGAACCCGAGCTACCTGCGCCTCGGACTCGTGGAGCTGCGCCTGTCGGGCACCGAGCTGGAGGAACTCGCCCTCAAGGTCATGTACCTCGTCGGCGTCGCGCACACGCGTGGCGAGATGCGCTGGCGGGTCAACACGCTCGCGCGCGAACTCGGCCTGCCGGGCATAGCGCTCTCGCAGGTGGTGGGGGCGCTCGAACGCGCCGGCCTGCTTGCCGCCAACGACCGCGAGCAGCTGCTGCCCGGCCGTGACATCGGGCACATCCGGCTGCACGAGATCCTCGAGGTCGCGCGCAACCAGCGCAGCGGCCACGATGCCGCCCGACCGCTGCCGATGCCGGGGGTCGACGCGCTGCAGAAGCGGCTGGCGCAAGCGCGACTCGAGTGCTGCGACGGACGCAGCCTCCGCGACCTGATCGAGGCACCGCTCTAGGCGCGACCCGGGCCCAGCGAAGGCGCAGCCCGCGGCACGGCGCTAGTCGCCCGCGATGGTCATCGACTCGAGCAGCACCGAACCGACGCGGATTCCGCCACGCAGGTCGACGTCGCTGCCGATGGCGACGAGGTTGCGATACATGTCGCGCAGGTTGCCCGCGATCGTGACCTCGTGCACGGGGTACGCGATGGCGCCGCCCTCCACCCAGAAGCCGGTGGCGCCGCGCGAGTAGTCGCCCGTAACGCCGTTGACGCCCTGACCCATCAACTCCGTGACCAGCAGGCCGCGCCCCATCTGCCGCAGCAGCTCCTCGAGGGCCGGAGCGCCCGGCCCAGGGTCGACGATCAGGTTGTGCAGGCCGCCCGCATTGCCAGTGCTGGCCAGCCCGAGCTTGCGCGCGGAGTAGCTGCCGAGCAGGTAGCCGTCGAGCACACCGCCGCTCACCAGTTCGCGGTCGCGGGTACGCACGCCCTCGCTGTCCCACGCTGCGCTGGCGAGGCCTTTCCTCAGGTAAGGACGCTCATGCATGGCGACCCACGACGGGAACACCTGCTGCCCGGCGGCACCGAGCAGGAACGTGGTCTTGCGGTACTGGCTGCCGCCGCGGATCGCGCCGACGAAGTGGCTGACGAGGCCGCGGGCGACCTCGGGAACGAACAGCACGGGAGCGCGGCCGGTGGCGACGCGGCGGGCGCCGAGCCGCGCCACGGCACGCTCGCCCGCGCGGCGACCCACCGACCGCACGTCCTCGAGATCCGCCGGATCACGCGCCGTCGTGTACCAGTAGTCGCGCTGCATGTCGTCGCCGTCCTGCGCGAGCAGCGCGCAGCTGACGGAGTGGCTGGAACTGGCCTGCCCCGCGAGGAACCCGTGCGAGTTGCCGTAGACGCGCACGCCGCGGTGGGTGGCGACGCTGGCCCCTTCCGAATTGGCGAGGCGGGGGTCGACCGCCCGGCCCTCGGCCTCACAGTCGCGCGCCAGCGCCACGGCCGCGTCAGGCTCGATGTCCCATGGGAAGTCGAGCTCGAGGTCAGGGAACTCACGCGCGAGCAGATCGGGTTCCGCGAGCCCCGCGCAATCGTCCTCGGCAGTGTGGCGCGCGATTGCGCAGGCCTTGGCAACCATGTCGGCGATGGACTGATCCGCCAGGTCGGCGGTGCTTGCCGAGCCCTTGCGCAGGCCGAAATACACGGTGATGCCCAGGCCACGGTCGCGCTGGTACTCGACGGTCTCGACCTCGCCCAGCCGAACGGACACGGTCAGCCCCTTCTGCAGGCTCGCGTCGGCCTCGGCCTGGGTTGCGCCCGCCGCGCCCGCCGCGGCCAGCGCGCGCGCGACGACCGACTCGAGCTCGGGGATCCGGCTGGCATCGACGGGCTTGGACATGGGTTCAGGACTCGCGCCGCGGCCTCCGCGTTCGGGCAGAATTGTACCAGTGCGCCGGCCCGGCGCCGCGGGGAACGACACGTCATGGCAGGCAGGCGGAGCGTGGAGCAGGCCGAGACGGACGACGAAGCCGCGTCCGGCGAGCGCCCGTCGAAGAGTTCGCGCAAGCGCGCCGCCCACGCCGCGCAGGCGCTGGGCGAGCGGCTGATCGAACTGCGCGAGCAGGAACTGGCGGCGCTGCAGTTGCCCGAGCCGCTTGCCGACGCGATCCGCGCTGCCCGTCGCATACGCTCGCGCGGTGGCCTGGCGCGGCAGCGGCAGTACATCGGCAAGCTGATGCGCGACGTCGACCCGGCGCCGATCGAGGCGGCGCTGTCGCA
>JBIIDW010000013.1:0-11652 GCA_044238215.1 Steroidobacteraceae bacterium | reverse complement strand
CCGCCGCGCCGACGTCGCACGGCTCTGGCACGGCTCGGTATCGGCGGGAGTCGTGCATCACGCCGACACCAACGTCTTCGTCGTTCCGGCGGGCGACGCCGCGCTGGTCGACGCTCACGTCGACTATCAGGTCGTGCTCGCCCCGACCGATTTCTCGCCGGAGGCACGGCGGGCTGCGCGGCACGCCCTCGCGATGCTGCAGCCGGGCGGAACCCTGCATCTGCTGCACGTCACGCAATCGGGCCAGGCGCCGCCGGACGCCGCCGCACTCGCCGAGGCCTGGCGCGACGCCACGCCGCCCGGCGCCGCCGCGCGGCGCATCCGGGTGGTCACCGAGCTGGCGGCGGCCGATGAAATCCCGCGCGGCATCCTGCAGGCGGCGGCGCGCTGCGGCGCCGACGCGATCTGCATGGGCACGCAGGGCCGCGGCCGCCTCGCCGAGGCCGTACTCGGCTCGGTCGCCCAGGGAGTACTGCGCAACGCGCGCATCCCCGTGATGCTGGTGCCCCGCCCCGCCGACTGAGCGAGCCGCCGAAGCGGCGGATCAGCCCGTGCGCCGGCGCAGGTGCACCAGCAGGATCGACACCGCTGCAGGCGTGATGCCCGGCAGGCGTGAGGCCTGCCCCAGCGTGCCGGGCCGGGACAGCGCGAGCTTCTGGCGCACCTCGTTGGACAGCCCGGCGACGCGCGAGTAGTCGAGGTCCTCGGGCAGCGGCAGCTCCTCGTGGCGACGCTGACGCTCGATCTCGTCGCGCTGCCGCTCGATGTAGCCTGAGTATTTTGCGCGCACCTCGACCTGCAGCCTCACGGCCTCGGGCAGCCGGTCATCGAGCGCCGCGAGCGCCTCCCTCGGGTCGCCGGCCGCGAACTCCGCCCAGTGCTCGCCCAGCGCCAGCACGTCGTCGTAGCTCACGTCCGGCCGGCGGAGCAGGTCGAAAGCCGAGCCGTCCTTCGTCAGCGGCGCGCCCAGTACACGCGTGGCCCAGTCGACCGTCGCGCCCGCCTTGACCCACGCACGCGACAGCCGCTCCACCTCGGCGTCGGCAGCGTCCCGTTTGCGCTCGAGCAGCGCCCAGCGCTCGTCGTCCACCAGGCCCATGTCCCGACCCGCCGGGGTGAGCCTGAGGTCGGCGTTGTCCTCGCGCAGCAGCAGCCGGTGCTCGGCGCGGCTGGTGAACATGCGGTACGGCTCGGACGCCCCGCGCGTCACCAGGTCGTCGACCAGCACGCCCAGATAGGACTCCGCGCGCGACGGGATCCAGGACTCGAGTCCGCGGTGCCGCCGGCCCGCGTTGATGCCGGCGACGAGGCCCTGCGCACCCGCCTCCTCGTAACCCGTCGTGCCGTTGATCTGGCCCGCGAGGAACAGCCCGTCGACCGCGCGGGTCTCGAGCGAGGCGCGCAGGTCGCGCGGGTCGAAGTAGTCGTACTCGATCGCATAGCCCGGGCGCGTGACGTGCGCGCGCTCGAAGCCGCGGATGCTGCGGACCAGCTCGCACTGCACGTCGAACGGCAGGCTGGTGGAGATCCCGTTCGGGTAGACCTCGTGGGTGTTCAGCCCCTCGGGCTCGACGAAGACCTGGTGCGAGGGCTTGTCGGCGAAGCGGTGAACCTTGTCCTCGACCGACGGACAGTAGCGCGGACCCACGCCCTCGATCGCACCGGTGAACATCGGCGAGCGGTCGCAGCCGGAGCGGATGATGTCGTGAGTGCGCTCATTCGTTGCAGTAATGAAGCAGGAGACCTGCGAAGGGTGCTCACTGACTCGCCCGAGAAACGAAAAGACCGGCAGCGGATCGTCGGCCTGTTGCTCGACCATGACCGACCAGTCGAGCGTGCGGCCATCGAGCCGCGGCGGCGTGCCGGTCTTGAGCCGCCCGACGCGCGGCATCAGCTCGCGCAGGCGGGCGGCCAGACGCAGTGACGGCGGGTCGCCGGCGCGACCGCCCGAGTAGTTGTCGAGGCCGACGTGGATGCGGCCGCCGAGGAAGGTGCCCACCGTCAGCACGACGACCGGCGCCTCGAACACGATGCCGGTCACCGATACCACGCCGGCCACCCGCCTGCCGTCGACGACGAGATCGGCGGCTTCCTGCTGGAAGATCGACAGGCCGGGCTGGTTCTCGAGCGTGGCCCGGATCACCTGCCGGTAGAGCTGGCGGTCGGCCTGGGCTCGGGTCGCGCGCACGGCCGGCCCCTTGCTGGCGTTGAGGGTGCGGAACTGGATGCCGGCGCGGTCGACCGCGCGCGCCATCGCGCCGCCGAGCGCGTCGATCTCGCGGACCAGGTGACCCTTGCCGATGCCCCCGAAGGCCGGATTGCAGCTCATCTGGCCCAGCGTCTCGATGCTCTGGGTCAGCAGCAGGGTCGAGCAGCCCATGCGGGCCGCGGCCAGCGCGGCCTCGGTCCCGGCGTGGCCGCCGCCGACCACGATCACGTCGTAGCGCTGCGCGAACCGCATGCCCATTTCCTCGACGTCGGACCTGTTGGGAAAAGGGCCGTATTGTAGACTGCGGGCCCAGTATGCGTACCGCAGCCCGACTGGCCTCGTTCGTCGCCGCCCTGGGGGCTGCCGCCGTGCTCGGTGCAGCGGCCGCGAACACGCCTTCCGCAGCTGCACCCGCCGGGTCGACCCTGCGCTTCACGCCCTGCCGCATCGAGCACCCCACGGGGCTCGCCGCGTTCGCGGCCGAGTGCGCGCGGATCCGCGTGCCTGAGAATCCCGCCCGGCCGGCCGGCCGCCAGATCGAACTCGCCATCACGCGCGTGCCGGCGATCAGCCGCCGCAAGGCCCCCGATCCGCTGTTCCTGATCGCCGGCGGACCGGGCATGGGCAGCGCCGCGATGTACCCGTCGGTCGCCGCCGCATTCGCGCGCGTCGGCCGCGACCGCGACCTCGTGCTCGTCGACCAGCGCGGTACCGGTGACTCGACGCCGCTGCGCTGCGACATCGACGACGAGGACATGCTCGAGTTCGATGCCGCGGCGCTCGACGCCGAGACCCGCCGCTGCCTCGCCGCGCTGCAGCAGACGCACGACGTCGCCCAGTTCACCACCAGCGTGGCCGTGGGCGACCTCGAGCGCGTGCGTGCCGCGATGGGCTACACGGCCCTGAATCTCTACGGCGTCTCGTACGGCTCGCGGGTCGCGCAGCACTACCTTCGACGCCATCCGGACCGGGTCCGCAGCGTCATTCTCGACGGCGTGGTGCCGCCCGGGCTCGCGCTCGGCCCGGGCATCGCCCTCGACGCCGAGGCAGCGCTGCAGGCAATCCTCGGCCGCTGCGCCGCCGACGCGGACTGCCGCAGCGCCTTCGGCGACCCGGCCGACCACTACCGCCGGCTCCGCGCCGAGCTGGCCGCGTCGCCCCGCGACGTGACGCTGGCCGACCCGCGCACCGGCCAGCCGCGCAACCTGCGTTTTGGCCCGCCCCAGCTTGCCGTGTCGCTGCGGCTGTCGAGCTACGCGGCGAGCCAGGCCGCGCTGCTGCCGTACGCCCTGCACGCGGCCGCGGTCGACCGCAACTTCACTCCGCTCGGCGGACTCTTCCTGATGAGCGCCGAGGGTGTGCGCGAGGCCATCGCGTTCGGCATGCACAACAGCGTCGTCTGCGCCGAGGACATGCCACGCATCCGCGACGCCGACCTCGACCGCGGGCGGCTGGCCGCCACCTATCTCGGCACCGACATGATCGATGCGCTGCGCTCGGTGTGCGCCGTGTGGCCGCGCGGCCCGGTCGACGCGGATTTCAACGCGCCGCTGAGCTCCGACACCCCCGTGCTGCTGCTGTCGGGCAGCGCCGACCCGGTGACGCCGCCCGCCAACGCCGAGGCCGCGATGCGCGGGCTGCGCAACGCGCGGCACCTCGTGCTGCCCAACGAGGGCCACGGCCAGGTGGGCGTGTACTGCATCGACCGGGTGTTCGCGGACTTCCTGCGCGAGCCCGCGCCCGCTGCACTCGACACCCGCTGCCTCGAGCGCCGGCGCACGCAGCCGTTCTTCGTCGGTGCCGGCGGGCCGGCGCCGTGAGGGGCCGCCACCCATGATCGAGGCACGCCAGCTCGCCCGCCGCTTCGGCAAGGTCGAGGCCGTCCGCGACGTCAGCTTCGTCGCTCCCGACGGCGCGATCACCGGCCTGCTCGGGCCCAACGGCGCCGGCAAGTCGACGACGCTGCGCATGCTGTGCACCGTGCTGCGTCCGGACTCGGGCTCGGCACGCATCGACGGCCAGGAGGTGGCCGCAGATCCGCTCGCCGCGCGCCGGCGCATCGGCGTGCTGTCGCACGCCTCTGGCCTCTATCCCCACCTCACCGCCCGCGAGAACATCGTCTACTTCGGCGCACTGCACGGACTGCCGGCCAGGGAACGGACCCACCGCGCCGACGAACTGATCCGCCTGCTCGAACTCGGCGACTGCGCCGACCGCCCTGCCAAGGGGTTCTCGCAGGGCCAGCGGCTGAAGACGGCGCTGGCACGGGCGCTCGTCCACGCGCCGCGCAACGTCGTGCTCGACGAACCGACCAACGGTCTCGACGTCATGGCGGTGCGCACGCTGCGGTTGCTGCTGCGCCGCCTGCGCGACGAAGGGTGCTGCGTGCTGTTCTCCAGTCACGTGATGCAGGAGGTCGCGGCGCTCTGCGACGAGGTCATCGTGATCGCGCGCGGCACGGTCGTGGCGCGCGGCACGCCGGAGGCGCTGCGCGAGCAGACCGGGGAGGCTGCCCTGGAGGACGCCTTCGTCCGGCTGATCGGCAGCGGCGAGGGGCTGGGCTGACATGCGCACGATCTGGACGGTATTCCGCAAGGAGTTCCTCGAAAACCTGCGCGACCGGCGCACGATCTTCGCTGCGCTGCTGTTCGGGCCGGTGTTCGGGCCACTTCTGCTGGCCTTCTCGCTGCAGCTGATGGCGGATCAGGGCGAGTCGCGCATGGACGCGCCGTTCACGATCGCCGTCGCCCACGCCGATCGCGCGCCCAACCTCGTCGCCTTCCTGCGCGAGCGTGGCATCGACGCCGAGCCGCAGGACTACGAGGACGCCGCCGCGCGGGCGGCGGTGCTCGAGAAGCGCTACAAGGCCGTGCTGTACGTGCCGACGGACTACGGCAAGCGGCTCGCCGCCGGGCAGCCGGCCGCGCTGCAGCTCTACGCCGACCAGTCGGACATGTTCAACCGCAACTACACGGAGCGGGTGGAATCGGTACTCGCGCAGCACGGGCGCGAGCTGGCGAACCTGCGCCTGCTCGCACGCGGCATCGATCCGGCCTCCGTGATCCCCGTGGCGGTGCAGGACGTCGACGTCTCGACGCCGGCCAGTCGCGCCGTGCTCGTGCTCGGGCTGATGAGCTACCTGGTGATCTTCGCGACGCTGATGGGCGGCCTGTACCTCGCGATCGACGCCACCGCCGGCGAGCGCGAGCGCGGCTCGCTCGAGTCGCTGCTGACGACGCCGGTGCCGCGTGCCCACCTGATCTACGGCAAGATCCTCGCCACCTGCGCCTACATGTTCGTGTCGCTGGCGCTGACCGTCTCGGCCTGCGCGGTGGCCGTGCGCTTCGTGCGGCTCGAGGAGTTCGGGATGACGGCCAACCTCGGGCCGGTTACCGCACTCGGCATCGTCCTGCTGACCGCGCCGTTGATCCCGGCGGGTGCCGGGCTGATGACGGTCATTGCGTCCTTCACCCGCAACTTCCGCGAGGCCCAGAACTACCTCAGCTTCGTGACGCTCGTGCCCACGCTGCCGCTCGCGTTCGTCGGCATGCTCGGGCTGAAGCCCTCGCTCGAGCTGATGGCCGTGCCCTCGCTGTCGCAGCACTTCCTGATGAACACGCTGCTGCGGGGCGAGACCCCGGCGGTGCTCGACGTGGCGGTATCAGCCGGCGCGAGCATCGCGCTCGGCCTGCTGCTGGCCTGGATCGCCGGTCGGCTCTACGAGCGCGAGTCGATCCTCGGTTGAGCCGCGCCGCACGCGTGCTGCTGACGCTCGCCGGGCTTGCCGCAGCATGCCCGCAGGCCGGCGCGGGAGGCTTCGGCCCGGAGGCTTTCGCGGCCTTCGTCGACGCGCAGGGCGAGCGCGCCGCGCCGCGCCTGTACGCTTATCGCGGCGAGGTCTACGACGTGCCCGGCGGCCAGCTCGTGGCCACGGTCGAGGGCTACCAGCAGGCGCGCGTGTTTCCCGTCGCGAACGCGCGCAGCCAGGCGTTCGTCGCGCGCCGCGCCGTGCTGCTCTACCGCGCACCGGGAACGGGCGCCGTGCTGCGCGTCTATCCGGACGTGCGCGCCAGCGTCACGGCCCCGCCGCTCGGGCTCGTCCGCTACACGCTGTCGGGCGACGAGGTCCGCTCGGAGTCGGTCAGCGGCACGCGCGCGGCCGCACGATCCCTCGACGTGCCCGAGAACCTGGACGCGCACCGCGAAGGCGCCGACTGGGTCTTCCGGCGCGTGCTGCGCCCGCCGAACCCGGTCGAGCAGCCGGTGGAGATCCAGGAGTCCGTCGTGCGCCCCGGACCGGGCCCCGCCTCGGGCCGGATCCGCTCCGTGATGACCAAGGTGGCCAACAACACCGTCATCTTCGCGCCCGGCGGCCGTCACGTGCTGCACCTCGTCTGGCGGCCGGTGGAGAACTGGAGCGCGCTGCCGCCCGGCGTTCGCGAGTTTCTCGATCGCGAGGCGCCGGGCATGAAGACCTTGCCTGCCAGCCTCGAGGACAGCCTGGCCGAGCTAGGCCTGCCCGCCTTCCCCTCCGTCGGGCCGCGGCCCTGACCGCGCCTGCGCCAGCAGCAGCCTGAAGCGCTGCCGGTTCGCCGCGGCGAACGCACGCGCCTCGACCTCGAAGCGGTTGCGCCAGTAGCCCCGGCGCAGCCACTCCAGCAGGTAGCGCCAGACCGTCAGCCGCCGTGGCTCCCACTGGCGCAGCACGTGGAAGTACTCGTGCAGCACGAAGTCCGCGTCGGCGAAGAATTCCGCGGCGCTGCCGCGCAGGTAAATCCGGCGGCGCCGCGTGGTGGCGAGCGCGCGCAGGTGGGACCGGGCGAACCACGAGTGCTCGATGACTTCGACACTGTCGACGTCGTCGCCGTCGAACACGCGCGCCAGAGTGGCGCGCAGTTCGGGAGGCAGCGCGGCGCGGCGCCCCGTCATGGCCCTCGTCCCGTCACGGCCCTTTGCCCGGCGCGGGCTGGCACGCGGTGCACAGGTACAGCTGACGGCCCGAATCGACGATCCGCCGGACCGTCGCCGCACCGCAGGCGTCGCAGTGCGGGTCGGCGCGGTCGAAGACGTAGTGCCGGTACTGGCCGTAGGGCACGCCGGCACGTCGCAGGCGCGCGGCCGCTGCAGGCGCGTTGGTCACGCCGCCGCTGCGGTACGCACGCCGGGTGATGGCGAGCGCGGCGCGCGCGAGGCGTCGTCGCTCGGCGGGATCGAGTTCGCCAGCCCGCCGTGCGGGGTGCAGCCGCGCCACGAACAGGATCTCGCTGCGCAGGTAGTTGCCGACGCCCGCGAGGAAGCCCTGGTCGAGCAGCAGCCCACCCAGCGTGCGGCGCGCGTGGCGCGGCGCCGAGACCTGCTCCAGCACCGCCTCGAACGTCGTGCCCGGGGCGAGCAGCTCGATGCCCAGCCGCTTGAGGTACGGGTGCGCGGCGAGCTCGGGCGTGGACCAGGTCGCGATGTCCGAGGCGCTGTAGAGCAGTGCCGCGTGATCGTCGGTCTCGATGGCGAGGCGCAGTTCCCGCGAACTGTCGGGTCTTGCTCCGGCCGGCCCCAGCAGCCACTTCCCGTAGAGCTGGTTGTGCGTGTAGATCGACTCGCCACCCTCGAAGTGCAGGAGCAGCGCCTTGCCGCGCGCCTCCACGCCGTTGACCGCCCGACCGGAGAGCCGCCGGCCCGCCGCGGCGAGTCGCGGAAAACGGAACCAGACCGTGCGGGCGCGGCGGCCGCGCAGCGCGGCGTCGAGCTCGTCGGCGGCGCGGCGCATCTCGGGACCTTCAGGCATGGCTGCGATGATGCCCCAGCAGCGCGGGAATCCTGCTGCGAAGCTGGAAGAATCCCCGCTCGGCGTGGGGCCAGGCGCGGGAGTCCCAGTGCCGCCGCAGCATCGCACTGCCGAGGCCTCGCGCGGCGAGTGCTGCGCCAATGCCATCCCAGCGCTCCCGCAGCGGCCCGACCGGCAGCCAGGCCGTCACCAGGGTCGCATTCGCGGCCTCGGCGACGGCCTGCGGCGTGCACTCGCCGAGGTGCGCCGTCGGCACGCCGAAGCAGGTCGACGCGCGCTGCAGCGCGTCGTCCAAACCGCCGTCCGTGAAGGCGTGGACCGCTGGCGCCACGGGCTGCGGGGAGCGACCGGCGACCGCGCTCGCACCGAGCACGGCGACGACGCGGCGCGGGTCGAGCCCGAGGCTCTCGGGGTGCAGGTCCTCCTCCGTGACCAGCAGCACCAGGGGTCCGCTCGCGGGCGCCTCCTGGGCCCGGGGGATCGCAACACGGTCGCGCAGTTCCGGTTCGTCGACGGGAGAGGCCTGCTCCGCGAGGCCGCGCGGGGCGAACCGCCCGGCACTCCAGCGCGCGATGTTGTCGGCGCGCGCGAGGTAGTGCTTGCCGCGCGTGTGCAGGCCCGCGACCCAGCGCCACGACAGCGTATTGGACGCGGGGTCACCGTCGACGAAGTGGCGGTAGGTGAAGTCGGCACCGAGCCGCCACGGCAGCCCCAGCGTGAAGATCCAGATCGAGGCGAACCACATCCGCGCGTGGTTGTGCAGGTAACCCGTCTCGAGCAGCTCGCCGACCCAGGCGTCGAAGCAGTCGATGCCGGTGCGCCCCGCGAGCGCCGCGGCGTGACGCGAGGCGAGCGCGCTGTCCGCCGCGAGCCGGTCGACATCCCGCTGCAGCACGGTGCGGTAGTCCTGCCACAGCGCCGGATGCGACTCGAGGTGGCCCTTGAAGTACGCCCGCCAGAACACCTCCTCGACGAACTTGGCGCAGTCCTCGGCTGCGTGCAGGCCGAGCACGCTGTCCAGCACCTCGTCCTCGCGCAGCAGCCTGTGCCGCAGCCACGGCGAGAGCATCGATACGTGATCGTTACGCCCCGGCCCGCGATCCTCGTTGCGGAACGCAGCGTATTCGCGACCCGCGCGCGGCGCGAAGCCCGCGAGCCGCTCGAGACCCGCAGCACGTGTCGGGACCAGGGTCGAAGCGCCGGCGATGGCGCCCGCGGCGTCGCGGTTCACGGCGACGCCGCCGGAGGCGGCGGCGTCAGGTCGTCCTGCTCGATGGCGACCACGACCGCCCGCCCCTCGCGCCACTCGAACCGCAGCACGGCACGATTGACCGTGACCAGTCGCCGGCCGTCGGGGAACTCGTAGGTTTCAGTGGACTCGCTCGTGCTGGTCGCCCAGGCGCCGGCAGGATCGACGGCGATCGACGGCTCGCCGGCGGCCAGCACATAGCGGACGCCGTCGCGCCGCAGGTCGGTGAGCGTGGCGCGCGCGGATTCGACGTAGGCCGCCGCCGTAGGCCGCATCTCGCGAGGCTCCCCCAGCGCCCGGGTGCGCAGCAGGATCGCGGCATCGGGCGCCAGCGCACCGGCCAGGGCGTCCACGCGCAGTTCGCGCGCGTCGCGGTCGAAGGCCGCGAGCATCTGCGCCACCAGGGCAGCGGAGAGCCCCGGCGGCGGCGCTCCTGCCGGCGGCGTGACCGCGAAAGCGCACCCGTACGTGAGTGCCGCTGCCGACGACGCGGCGACGAGCAGGGTCCTCCGTGACATGACGCGCTTCACGATGCGCGCTTCACGATGCGCTCTCCACGACGCGCTCGAGCAGCTCCGGACCCTCGTGGCGCGGAGAATTCACGCGCGTCGACACCGGCCACGCCGAGCGCAGCTCGTCCGGGTAGGGCCTGAGGCAGGCGAACGCCTCGTCAGCCGCGCTGCCCAGCCACGCGTCGAGATCCGCGCGGCGCAGGATCGCGGGTTCCCGCTGCTTCGTGTTGTGGATCCGTGACATCAGTGGCGAGGCCGGCAGCGTGACGATCGTGCAGGATAGCAGCGGCTCGCCATCGGGAGGCACCGAGCGGTCCCAGAGCCCGGCGAAGGCGAAGGTCGGCTGGTCCGCGCAGGCGATGAACCACGGCTGCTTGCGCCCCGCCACCGCCTGCCACTCGTAGAAGCCGCGAGCGAGCACGAGGCAGCGCTGCGCGTGCTTCCACGCGCCGCGATAGGCCGGCGAACTGCGCAGCGACTCGACCCGTGCGTTGATCGTCGAGTAGGGCCCTGGCTCGCCGTGCGCGAAGAACGGCACGAGGCCCCAGCGCATGTCCAGGCCCTCCCTGACGCCGTCGTCGCCGAGCCGCACGACCGGCACCGGTTGGGTGGGCGCGACGTTGAACCTCTCCCCGGCGCGCCAACGCACGCGGCCCAGGGCGAACTCGCGCTCCAGCGCCGCATCGACCCGCGTGACGTAGCGACCGCACACGCGGGCCGCCCGCCCTCAGTTGGGCTGCAGGCGCAGCCAGGTGCCGGCCGTCTGCCCCGAGCCGAGATTCAGCGTGTTCGGATCGGGCAGCGCATAGGACTCATTCGGGCCGATGTTCGAGAGCAGGCCGGTGGTCGCGACTGCTCCGGCACAACCGCCGGAGGAACCGGTGCTGTTGACGATCCCGCTGGAGGTACCGGTCGCCGTGTAGCAGCGGTTGTCGATGCCGGCCGACACGAGCACCGCACCGGCCGGGTCGGTCTGCGTCGTGGCGAGCGTGAAGCGGTCGCTGGCGAACACCAGCACATCCGGGCTCTTGTTGCTCGCCCAGGCGCCGACCAGTGCGCCGGCGGTGTTCGAGACCGGTTGCAGGATGCGCTGCGGACCGGAGGCCGGCGTGAAGGTCAGCACGGTCGAAGCACCGGTGCCGGTGCGCGCGAGGGTGCCGGTCGCGCCGGCCACGGCCGTGCCGCCGCTGAAGAACCCGCAGCTGCCGTTGCTGTCCGCCACGGCGGTCGCGAACGAGAATGCGCCGGTCGCCGCGTTCCAGCGATAGACGCCGTACTCGACGCCGTTGCCGCTGTTCGTGCCGCAGGCCGGGTCGGCCCGCCGCGTGGCGTGCAGGTAGGTGCCGTCGGCCTGGAACGCGATGTAGTCGTTGCTGCCCTGGATCGCGTAGACGCCGGCGAGCGCGCTGGTCGTGCCGGCCACGCAGACCACGTCGACGTTGGTGACGGCGGCCTGGATGAACGAACGGCCGTTCTGCACGGTGCAGGCCTGGCCCGCCGGCTGCGCCGTCACCTTGACCTGGTAGTCGGTGCCCGACAGCAGCGACGCGGGAAAGGTGAAGGTGGTGGCGCCGGCCGCGATGGACAGCGGCGGGCCCGCGTTGGCCGTGAGCGCGAGACCGGAGCCGGTGAGGCCGCTGACGCGCCCGCCCAGCGTGAAGCTCGGCGTCGTCGTGCAGGTGACGAGCACCGAGCTGACGTTGGCCGATGCCGTGCCCGTGCCGCCCGTCACGCTGCAGTTCTGGCCGGTGGGCTGCGTGCGCACCGTCACCGCGTAACTCGCGCCCGAGGCCACCCGCGCCGCGAAGGTGAAGGCACCGCCCGCGGTGACCGTGAGGTCGTCGCCGCCGTTGTTCCTCAGCACCAGCGTGCCGTTCAGTCCGCTGACCGTGCCGCCGAT
>JBIIDW010000397.1:0-3273 GCA_044238215.1 Steroidobacteraceae bacterium | reverse complement strand
GGCTCATGGGGCGGCGCCACTATACCGGATCGTTGACAAGGATCGCCCGGCTGCTCAAACTACCGCCCCTTTTCGCAGCCGGCCGCACTACGGCCAGGCGATGGAGTCCGCAGTGGCCAACACCAAGTCCGCCGAGAAGGCAGCCCGCCAGGCCGCCAAGCACCGCGCCCGCAACGTCACGCTTCGCTCGCGCGCGCGCAGCGCGATCCGCAAGGTGAACGAGGCCATTGCCTCCGGAAAGAAGGACGACGCCACGGCCACCTACAAGGCTGCCGTCGCCGTCGTCGACTCCCTGGTCAACAAGCGGCTCGTCCACAAGAACAAGGCCTCCCGCCACAAGAGCCGCCTGGCCGCAAAGCTGAAGAAGCTGGCCTGAGACCCTGCAGGGTTGCCCGCGCCCGGCCCCGGGCGCGCAATGGAACCGGCCTCAGTGCCGGTTCTTGCGTTTCTGGGGTTCCTCGAACGGCAGGCCCGGTGCCCAGGCCTCCTCGCGAGGCGGTTCCTCGGTGCGCGCCCCGGACCGGGCGCCCTGCCTCTGCTGCGCACGGCGACGCCCCGGCGCCTCCACGCCAAGCGCCTCCAGCACCGCACCCCGCGCCTTTTCGCGGCTCTCGACCTCGAGCAGCAGCGGCAGGCGATCCTCGCTGGAGGCCACTTCCTGCCAGGCCCGGCCTTCCGGCCACGGCTCCAGCGCCCCGGCCATCGCCCACAGTGCGTTCAACGAGCGCGTCACCCCTGCCCTGCGCAGGGCGAGATAGGCATCGACCGCGCCGCGCTCGCGAAGCTGCTGGACGGTCGCGATGCCGACGCTGGCGAGCTGGGCCTCCGAGCGCGGTCCGAGATTGCGAAGATCGCGGATGCGCAGCCGCAGCTTGCCTGCGGCGATGCGGCGCCGGATCTTGCTGTTACGCACCCTCGCCGCCCTGCACTGCCGCCGCCGCGGCGCGCTCCTCGAGGAAGCGCATGACCGCCTCGGCGAGCTCGCGCGTCCCGGCGCCGGTGGCGCCGGAGATGAGGAACCACGGCCCCTTGTGGCGCAGCGAACGGACGATGGCCTTTGCCTTCGCCTGCGCCTCGTCGGGAGGCAGCAGGTCCATCTTGTTGATGACGAGCCAGCGCGGCTTGGCGGCGAGGTCCTTGCTGAACTTCTTCAGCTCGCCGACGATCGCCCGCGCGTCGCGCACGGGGTCCGCCTCGGGGTCGACGGGCGCCATGTCGACGAGGTGAAGCAGCACGCCGGTGCGCTGCAGGTGCTTGAGGAAGCGGATGCCGAGCCCCGCCCCCTCGGCTGCACCCTCGATGAGGCCGGGGATGTCGGCCATCACGAAGCTGCGATGCTCGCCGCAGTAGACCACGCCGAGGTTGGGGTGCAGCGTGGTGAACGGGTAGTCCGCGACCTTGGGCCGTGCCGAGGAGAGCGCGCGGATGAGCGTCGATTTACCGGCGTTCGGCAGGCCGAGCAGCCCCACGTCGGCGATGACCTTGAGTTCGAGGTCCAGGGAACGCTTCTCGCCGGGCAGCCCGGTGCCGAACTGCCGCGGCGCCCGATTGGTGCTGGACTTGAACTTCGCGTTGCCCCAGCCACCCTTGCCGCCGCGCGCCACGGGCAGTACGTCGCCCTCGTGCACGAGGTCGCCGAGCTGCTCGCCCGTCTCCGCGTCCCGCACGACCGTGCCCACGGGGACGGCGATATAGAGATCTTCGCCACCGCGACCGAAGCAGTCGTTGCCGCTTCCAGCCTCGCCGGAACGCGCCTTGAAGGTGCGCTCCACGCGAAAATCGGCCAGGGTATTGATGCCGGGCACGGCCTTCAGGAACACGCTGCCGCCGTCGCCGCCGTCGCCACCGTCGGGGCCACCGAACGGCACGAACTTCTCGCGACGGAAACTGAGGCAGCCACGGCCACCGTTGCCGGCCTGGACCCGGACTCGGGCCTCGTCGACGAACCTCATGGCGAGCGACTCCCTGAAACGAAAACCCCGGCGCGCGGCCGGGGTCTCGAGGCGGCGCCGCGGGCTGGATCAGCCGGCAACGACGTTGACGTAAAGCTTCTGGGCCGCACCGCGGCGCTTGAACTCGACCTTGCCCGGCGCCTTGGCGAACAGGGTGTGATCGGTGCCGATGCCCACGTTGGCGCCCGGCCAGTACTGCGTGCCGCGCTGGCGGATGATGATGTTGCCGGCCGCGACCTGCTCGCCGCCGTAGATCTTCACGCCGAGGCGCTTGCTGTGGGAATCGCGGCCGTTCTTGGTGCTGCCGCCTGCCTTTTTGTGTGCCATGTGTGTGCTCCCTGCCTCAGCCCGCGCTGATGTCGGTGACCTTGACTTCGGTGAACGGCTGGCGGTGACCCTTCATGCGAAGGTAGTGCTTGCGCCGCCGGAACTTGACGATGCTGACCTTGTCGCCCTTGCCGTGCCGCTCGATGGTCGCGGCGACCGACGCGCCCGACACGAGCGGGGCGCCCACCTTGACGCTCTCGCCGGTGCCGACGAGCAGCACCTGGTCAAAATTCACCGTGGCGCCCAGATCGGCCGTCAGCTTCTCGATGCGCACGACGCTGCCTTTCTCGACCCGATACTGCTTGCCGCCCGTGGCGATGACCGCGTACATGCGCTGAACTCCGTCCGAAGGGGCGCGAATTCTACCGGCCTGTGGGCGGGTGGTCAAACCCTGAGCAAGCCTTTTCCGTCAATGGCTTGCGACGATGGCTTGACCGGATGCCCGGCAACTTCGCAGGACACCGACGCCCTGCGCCATGTATTTCCGCGACGACCCCCTGTAGCATTCCGCGCCACATGGACCTGCCCGCCATCAAGGACCTCGTCCGCGCCGACCTCGGTGCGGTGGACGCCGTCATCCGGGTGCGCCTCAAGAGCGAAGTCGACCTCGTCGACCAGGTGGCCGAGCACATCATCGGCGGAGGCGGCAAGCGCCTGCGCCCCCTTATCGTGCTGCTCGCCGCGCGCGCCTGCGGTTACTCGGGCAGCAGCCACATCGACGCCGCAGCCTTCATCGAGTTCATCCACACCGCCACGCTGCTGCACGACGACGTGGTCGACGGATCCTCGCGCCGGCGCGGCCGCGATACCGCCAATGCCGTCTACGGCAACCAGGCCAGCGTGCTGGTCGGCGACTTCGTCTATTCGCGCGCCTTCCAGATGATGGCCGCGATCGGCTCCCAGCGCGTCATGGAGATCATGTCCGAGGCGACCAACGTCATCGCCGAGGGCGAGGTCCTGCAGCTGATGAACGCGGGCGACCCGACCACGACCC
>JBIIDW010000012.1:0-11660 GCA_044238215.1 Steroidobacteraceae bacterium | reverse complement strand
CTCCAGCGGTTGGTGGGCAGGGACCTTCTCGATGGCACGCACCAGCGCGTCCGCGATCGTCGGCGCCCAGCGTTCCAGGCGGTAACTGAGGGCGCCCTGCAGCGCGAAGCGGCCGACCACCGGCACCAGCTCCACGACCTCGAAGCCGGCGACCGTCATCTCCGCACGGAACGACTCGGCCGTGTAGGCCATGTCGTAGATGTCGATCTCGCTCGCCGACTTCGTCACGGCCAGCGACTCGATGCGCCGCAGCTCGACGGCGTTGACCACGTCGAACGCGAGCACGCCGCCCGGCACCAGGCGGTCGCGCAACTCGGCATAGAGGCGGCTGCGCTCGGCGTCGCGGAAGTGCCGCAGGAAACGGAACGTGTACGCGAACTCGAACTGCTGGCCCGCCAGCAGCGCACCGAGGCCGAAGGCGTCGCCGTGCAGCACGCGCCAGTTGTCGCTCAGCCCGGCGTCGCGCAGCCGCTTGCGCGCGACCGCCACCATCTCCTGGCTGTTCTCGACCATGATCCCGCTCGACACGTCGCGCAGCGCGACGCTGAGCCGGGCGGGACCCGGCGCGACCTCGAGCACGCGGCGCGCGCCGCTGCGGGTCAGCCAGTCGTTGAGCAGCGCGCACTGGCGCGCGTGGAGCAGCCGCTGCCACGCGTAGCGCTGGCGGTTCTCGAGGTAGCCGAGCACCACTGTCTCGTCCTCGTACGCCGCGGCGATGCTGTTGCGTTCGTCAGCGATGCTCATTGCGATGTGGCCCGTCGACTGCTGGCGAAGAGAATGCCGTTGGCGAGCACCAGCAGGAAGTAGAGGATTTCATACATCTGCAGCGACAGAAACAGCGCACACACGGAAAAGCCGCAAAGTGCGACGAGCGTCGCCTCGTTGAGCAGCGACAGAATATGCCCGTGCCCCTCCGGCCCCCGGTTTTCCTGCAACCGCGTGGTGTTGCGCCACAGCGCACGCAGCGTGCCGAACACCAGCAGCAGCAGCGCGAGCCCCGCGAACATGCCGGACTCGCCCGCAACCTGCAGCAGCGTGTTGTGCGCCTCGCGCGGCTCCTTCGGCGAGTAGGTCGGGAACGCAGGACCGAACGACGCGAGCCCGACGCCGGTGACCGGATGCGCGCGCATCATGTTCCACGCGGCGCCCCACGCCTCGAGACGCGTCGCGGCGGAGCTCTCGGTGCGAAACTCGTCGATCGTCTCCGCGCGACTCTTCATCAGGTCGCCCGCCTGCCACACGTAGGCCACGGCGAGCGCGGGGATCAGCAGGAGGCTCAGCGCCTTGCGGTTAGAGCGCAGCGCGATCAGGGTGGTGACGGCAGCGACGCCGACCAGCCCGCCGCGCGACGCGGTCAGGAAGACGGCGTGCCACGCGAACGGAATCACCAGCCAGAGCGCGTAACGCATCTTCGCCGAACGCAGCGCGAAGCCCCCGTACCAGAGGAAGGGCTGTGCCACGACGAACAGCATCGCGAACGTGTTCTCGTCGGCATAGATGCCCGTGCCGGTCTCGTCCACCGGCCCGGCGAGACGCCCCCAGACCTGGCCGGTGAGGTACTGCGCGTTGGCCCAGTAGACGAGGTAGATCGCGGAAGCCACCAGCACGCCGGCGAGCGCCGCCACCTTGCGCTCGTCGTCGATGCACACGACGGCGACGAAACACAGCAACAGCACCTTGTTCAGGGTCTCGAAGGCCCAGCCTGCGTCCGAGAAGCGGTACGGTCCGCCGACGTCGACGTAAGGCCCGAAGAAATACGAGATCGCGAAGAAGACCCACAGCGCGGCGAGCAGCGCGATCCGCCGGTTGCGCAACGGGTCCAGCCTGAGCTCGCCGCGGGCGATGCCGACGCCGAACCCGATCAGCGTGGGCAGCAGCAGCCAGAGCGCCGGGCGCAGCCCCTCGAAGTTCCAGTACCAGACGGCCTGGGGGGTCAGGATCGCCACCAGGTAGCTGGCGGCGACGCCGATCCACGGGCGGCGCAGCGCCCAGATCGACGTGACCAGCAGCAGCAGGAAGAAGACCACGCGACCCATGGCGCGACTCAGCCCGTGCCCGGCGCGCGGCGCGCGCCGTCGCCGTCGCCAGCGCCGTCGCCAGCACCCAGGCTCGCATAGGCCGCGCCGAGTCGCGCGTGCACGGCGGACCACGAATAGGAACCCTCGACGAGCCTGCGGCCGCGCTCCGCGAGCAGCGCACGACCGGCGGGATCGCGCAGCAGCGACAGGACGGCCGCGGCGAACGCCGCCGGTTCGTCGGCCACGAGCGCGTCGAGGCCGGGGGCCAGGGCGATGCCCTCCGCGCCGATCGAGGTGCTCACGACGGGCACGCCGGCCGCCATCGCCTCGAGGATCTTCAGGCGCGTGCCGCTGCCGGCGAGCAGCGGCACGACGGCGACCGCGGAGGCGTGCAGCGTGGGCCGGACGTCGTCGACGCGGCCGAGCAGGCGCACGGCGGGCTCGGCGTCGGCCAGCCGGCGCAGGCGGGCCGACGGATTGCGGCCGACCACCGCGAACGTGCAGCCGGGAACCTCGCGCCGCACGCGCGGCAGGATCTCGCGGCAGAAATGCCAGACGCCCTGCTCGCAGGGGTCGTAGTCCAGCGTCCCGACGAACACCAGTTGCGGCGACGCGTCCGGCGCGGTGTCGGCCGGGGCGGCGCCGCGGTGGAAGTACCCGGTATCGACGCCGTTCGGCACGACCCAGCCGTCGCGGGCGACGCCGAGCGCGCGCAGCGCATCGCGGTCGACCTCGGAGCAGACCAGGCAGGCGTCCATCGCGCCCGCCGCATCGCGCTCCCAGGCCGCGAGGCGCGGCAGGTCGCGGGCCAGCACGAGCCGCCGGGCCAGCCGTCGCTCGGAACGCAGCGTGGAGCCAACCTGGTTCGTCACCACGTTGTGCGCGTCGAGGACCTTGCGCACGCCACGCGGCACCTCGCCCGCATACAGGCAGGCGTCGAGGTGATTGAAGTGCACGGCGTCGAAGGGACCCTGCTCGCGGAGCACCTGCCGGACGAGGCTGCGCAGCGCCGCGGAGTGCCGACGCGCGACCAGGAACGGCGTGCGCGACAGGGCCACCGAGGCCAGCACCGCGGCGTCGCGCAACGGCGAACCCGGCTCGAGCATCACGGTCCGCAGGTCGCGGCACTGCGCACGCAGCGCGGACGCCCCGTCCACGTCGGCCGCGCGCTCGATCCCGCTTGCGACGACGACGTCGTGCGCGGCGGCGAGCCCGCGCAGCACGTGGAAGCTGCGCACGTTGCCCCCGGAGTCGAGCGGCCAGGGCAGCTTCTCCGTGACGTAGAGGATCCTCATGACGCGAGGATCCGCCGGTACAGCGCGAGGTAGTCGCGCGCCATGCGTGCTGCGGAGAAGTTCGCCCGGACGTGATCGCGACCGGCCGCCGCGGCGCGTCGGCGGCGTCCGGGGTCGGCCGCGGCCCGCGCCAGCAGCGTCGCCAGCGCCGCGGCGTCACCGACCGGGAACAGGTCGCCCCCGGTCCCGTCGATCACGAGCTCGCGGCAGCCGGGGATGTCCGATGCCGCGCAGTAGACGCCGGCCGCAAGCGCTTCCATCAGGCAGCGCGGGATGCCCTCGGATTCCGAGGGCAGCACGAACGCATCGAACGTGCCCAGCAGCGCGAGCCGGTCGGCGCGATAACCGAGGAAGCGCACGGACGCGTCGATGCCCAGCGTGCGCGCGCGCGCCTCGAGCGCCGCGCGCTCCGGCCCCTCGCCGACGATGGTCAGCCTGGAACCGGCGTCCCCGAGCCGCGCCCAGGCGTCGACCAGCACATCGAGGCGCTTGCCGGCGACGAGGCGGCCCACGTAGCCGACGTGCAGGCCCGTGGCGGGCGATGCGACGGCGGCGACGGCGGCGGGCGCGGCATCCGGCCCTCGACCCGACGCCGCCAGCGCGTCGATCTCGTGCAGGTCCACGCCGTTCGGGATCAGCGCCAGCCGGCTGCGGATCCGCGGCCGTCGCCGCAGGTCCGCCTCCATCGCCGTCGACAGCGGCGCGACGGCATCCATGAACGGAAAGCAGGCGCGGTCGAGCGCCTCGTAGAAGGCGAGCCGGCGGTCCGCCCCCGCCGTCCAGCCGTGCGGCGTCGTGACCTGGCGGCAGCCGGTCCCGGCGGTCGCGAGCAGTCCCACGACGTCGGTCTTGTAGCCGTGGGTGTGCAGCACGTCGATGCGGTGCCGGCGGACGAACGCGCGCAACGGCTGCAGCGCGCCGGCGCTCACCCGCCCCGGCGCGTGGAACACCGCCGTTGCGATCCCCAGCCGTCGCGCCTCGCCGCAGAGCTCCGCCGGCGGCTCCGGAACCGGCCGGTCGTCGACCACGCCGACGATGGACTCGACGGCGTCGGCAGGCAGGTGGCGCACCAGCGCGAGGATCCAGCGCTCCGCGCCGTACAGCCCCGTGGCGTTGCCCAGCTGCAGCACGCGCAGCGGCCGGGACGGCACCGGCACCGCGCTCACGGCGGCGACCCGTCGGCCGGCAGCGCCAGCCAGGTCGCGAGGCACATCAGCGCCCACAGCGGCACGCTGTGGTCCCTCGCCCCGGACTGGTGCTCGCGCCACATGGCAAGGACCGCGGACGGCTCCACCCACTCGTTGACGCCCGCGTCGCGTGCCAGCACGCGCGACTCGAACGCCGGCACGAGGGGCCCACGCAGCCACGACGCCGCCGGGATGGAGAAGCCCTGCTTCGGCGCGGTGGCGATCGGCTGCGGCAGGCGGCGCGCGGCCACGTGACGCAGCAGGCGCTTGCCGTCGCGCCGCCCGAGCTTCAGCGCCGGGGGCAGCGCACCGGCGAACTCAAGGATGCGCGGGTCCAGGAACGGGCAGCGCACCTCGAGGCCGTGCGCCATGCTCATGCGGTCGACTTTCGCCAGCACGTCGTCGGTCATGTAGAGGCCGATGTCGGCGAGCTGGCTGCGCGCGAGCGCGTCCGGGGCCGCGGCGTCGGCGGCGTAGCGCGGGCCCACGACCTCGAAGGGGGTGAAGCCGCGCAGGGCCCGGCGCAGCTCCGCGGAGTACAGCGCGGCGCGCGCCTCCTCCTCGAGCCAGGCGAGGTCGCGGAAATACGCCCGCGCGTCGTCGACCGCGAGGTTGCCGAAGATCGTGCGCAACCGCAGCGGCCGCGGCAGCCGCGCCGAAGCCGGCCACGCGCGCGCCAGCGGGCCGAAGGCCACGCGCCGCAAGCCGGCCGGCAGCGCCGCGCGCAGGCGCGACTCGAACAGGTGCGGCAGGTAGCGCGCCGTGTAGCCGCCGAAGGCCTCGTCGCCGCCGTCGCCGGACAGCGCCACGGTGACGTTGCGCCGCGTCATGCGCGACACGTGCCAGGTCGGCAGCGCGCTGGAGTCGGCAAGCGGCTCGTCGAGATGATGCACGAGCGTCGGCAGCAGCGTCTCCACCTCGGGTCCGACGCGGAACTCCTCGTGGCGCGTACCGAGCTGCGCCGCCACCGCGCGCGCCAGCGGCAGCTCGCCCTCGCCGTCCTCGGGGCCGATCGAGTGCGTCAGCACCGGCCCGTCGGCCACCTGCGACATCGCCCACACCACCAGCGACGAGTCCAGGCCACCCGACAGGAACGCGCCGAGCGGCACGTCGCTGACCATGCGGCAGCGCACCGACTCGATCAGCAGCGCCTCGAACTCCTCCGCGGCGGCGTCCATCGACTGTGCCCGCGCCGGGCCGAAGCGCGGCTGCCAGTAGGTCTCCTCCCGGTCGCCGGCGGGGCTGACGCGCAGCCACTGGCCCGGCCGCAGCTTGCGCACGCCGCGGAAGATGCTGCGCGGCGCCGGCACGTAACCGAGCGTCAGGTAGCAGTCGACGGACTCGGGATCCAGGGCACCGTGGCACCCACCGGCCGCGCGCAACGCCTTCAGCTCCGACGCGAACGCGACACCGCCCGCGGTCCGCGCATAGAAGAGCGGCTTCTCGCCGAAGCGGTCGCGGGCGAGCAGCAGGCTGCGCCGGCGTGCATCCCACAGGGCGAGTGCGAACATGCCGTTGAGCCGGGCGATCGCCGCCTCGCCCCACTCGAGCCAGGCGCGCAGCACGACTTCCGTGTCGGAGCGCGTGACGAAGGCGTGGCCGCAGGCCTCGAGCTCCGCGCGCAGCTCCCGGAAGTTGTAGATCTCGCCGTTGAACACGAGCTGCACCGCGCCGTCGAGCGCGGCCATCGGCTGCGCGCCGTTCTCGACGTCGATGATCGACAGGCGGCGGTGACCGAGTGCCGCGAAACCGTCGACGTGGCAGCTCTCCGCGTCGGGACCCCGGTGGGCGATGGCGCGCGTCATGCGCAGCACGCGCTCCCGGGCCTCGCCGGGGGCGTGGCCGCCGAACTCGACGAAACCCGCGATCCCGCACATGCGCTAGCCCGCCTCGCGCAGCACGCGCGCGGGATTGCCGCCGGCGACGCAGCCGTCCGGCACCGGCTGCACGACCACGGCGCCGGCCGAGACGATCGCGCGCGCGCCGACGTCGGCCAGCAGGATCGCGCCCTCGCCGATCCAGCTGCCGGCGCCCACCGCCACGGTGTCGAAGCGCCCCGCCGCCACGAGCCGTCCGTCGTCGTCGACGTGCTGGCGCTTGCCGCTCGGTATGCTGACGCGGCTGCCGATCATGACGCCCGGCCCGATGTGCGCGTGCCCGACGACGCAGTAGGCGCCGAGCGAGGCGCGGCTGCCCAGCCGGGCCGCCCGGTGCGAGAAGATCGTGCCGAAGCCGACGTGAGTCTCCCAGTCGCAGCGCTCCAGCGCCCCGAAGTAGAACGCGCCACGCAGCCCGGTGCCGAGGCGGGTCGGCACGAGCGCGAGCAGCTGCGAGAGCCCCGTGAAGACGCCCTCGCCGCGCGACAGCTTCCGCTCCAGCCACGCCAGCAGCAGCAGCGGGCTGACCGCGACCAGGCAGGCGGCGAAGACGACGCGCTTGACGGGATCGCGCAGCGCGGTCACGCCGCTTCCCCCAGCATGCCGAGGTAGAGGGCGCGATAGCGGCCGAGCATGCGGTCCCAGTCGAAGCGCTCGGCGTGGCGGCGGATCGCCGCGGCGCCCAGCGCCGCCCGGAGCTGCGGGTCGCCGGCGGCGGCGACGATCGCGCGCGCGAGCGCATCGGCATCGCCCGGCGCGACGACCCAGCCGGTCTCGCCGTCGGCCACCACGTCGGGGTTGCCGCCGACCGCCGTCACCGCGGCCGGCACGCCGGCCGCCTGCGCGTCCAGCAGCGCCACCGACAGCCCCTCGCTGTGGCTCGAGAGCACGAACAGGTCCATGCACTGCGTCAGTTCGCGTGCGTCGGCGCGGAAGCCGGTGAAGCGCACGCGGTCGGCCAGCCCCGCTTCGGCGACCCGCTGCCGCAGCGGCCCGAGTTCAGGACCGTCGCCGACCAGCAGCGCGTGCAGCGTCGGCACGCGCGGCGCCGCGCGCGCCAGCGCATCCACCAGCAGCGGCAGGTTCTTGATCGGGTCGAAACGACCGACCGTGCCGACGACGAAGGCATCCTGCGGCAGTCCGAGTGCCGCACGGCGCGCGGCGCGCACCGCCGGCTCGACCGGCGCCGCCGCGGGCACGCCGTTCGGCACCACCTCGATGGCCTCGCGGGGCAGCCCTTCGTAGACCGCCAGGCGCTCGCGGATATCGGCAGACACGGCGACGAAGCGGTGGGTCAGGCGACGCAGCAGCAGCCGGTTCGCCAGCCGGCGCAGCGGCCGGTCCACCTCCGGATGGAAGCGTCCGTGCTCTTCCAGCAGCAGGCGCGGCCCCGGGTGCAGGGCACGGGACAGCGCGGCATAGAACCACGCAGTGCACTGGTGCGCGTGGACGATGCGGGCACCGTGGCGCCGCAGGCGGTCCGCCAGCGCAGCGGGCATCGCGGTGTCCAGCCCGGGCTGCCGCCACAGGGCGTGCACGGCGATGCCGGCGGCGCGCAGCTCCCCCGCCCACTCGCCGGGACGATCGAGGCACACCACCTCGACGTCGAAGTCGGTCGCCAGCGCGCGGCACATGCCGATGACGAGCCGCTCGGTGCCGCCCGGATCGAGGCTGTTGACCACGTGGGTCACCGGCGGACGCGAGGCGGTCACGGCCGCCACCGCGGACGGCGCGCGCGCAGTTCGCGGCACAGTTCCGCTCCGGCCGCGCGCAGGCGTTCCCGGAGGGTGCCGGCCAGGCGCGCGCGCTGCGGGACGAAGGCCCCGGGCGCGCCGAATTCGTGCGCGTGCGGGAGCGACGCCGCGGGCTCCGGCGGCACGCGCGAGAACCGGCGCAGCGCCGTCGCCTGGCCCGCGACGATCACCCGGGGTCGCAGCAGGTACGCGGTTTCGAACGACAGCACGTCGTCCAGTCCGCGCGCGGCGAAGAACGCGGCGCGCCGGCGCAGCGCCTCGCAGCTCGCTGCGTCGTCGGACCAGCGCGCGGCCTCGAACAGCACCTCGGCCTTCCTGGCGTCGTGCGCCGGCCAGGTCTCGCTCGGGATCGCGACCTTGTGCAGCACGTCGCGATACGGCACCTCGTGCACCAGCATCCACGCCGCGTGTCCGAGCAGGCTCTCGCGGGCGTGGTGGAACCCGTAGTCGGGCTCGCCGAGCTCGCGCTTGAGATCGAGATAGCGCGCCAGCACCTGCAGGAAGACGAGGTAGGACCAGCGCAACTCGGGCTCGTCGAAGCCGCGCGCGGCCACGTCGTCCCGCGGGTGCACGCAGCGCTGCAGCAGTTCCTCCGCCTTGGCGAGGTAACGCCGCGCCCGCGTCAGCGCGTAGGCGTCGAGCAGCGCGCGCACCGCGTTGCCGGCGCCCCTGCCCGGCCCGTGATAGTCCGGGGAGGCGGTCTGGCTCGCCGCACCGGTGGGGCCGGGATCGAGCAGCCCGAACAGGTTGCGCCCGCCGTCGTCCATCGCGATCACCCAGTCCGCGAGCCCCGCGACCGCCTCGGCAGCGTCCGGGTCGCCGGTCAGCAGGTGATGCAGCAGCAGGCCGCTGGAGTAGCAGTGCTCGTTCGACGGGCCGCCGCCGTAGGGCCCACCGGTCGCGTTGCAGCGCGAATAGGTGCGGTGCGTCGCCAGCCCTGCGGGGCGGTAGTGGTCCGTGTGCCAGAACATCCCGCCGTTGAACGCGGCCTTGTCGTCGCCGGCGTGATAGACGTCGACGTCGACGACGTGCCGCGCACCGGTTCTCATCAGCTCCAGCCAGCGCGGGTCGCGCGTGCGCAGCGCCTGCAGCCCGGCCGAGTACACCAGGTCGTACTGGTTGTTGTAGTGCGAGACGAAGGGCTGCGGGCCGGCGTCGCGCACCGCCTCGTGGTCGGCCCAGGCGTCGCCGTAGTGGCGCCAGCCGTACTCGTCGATGCGCTCGCGGCCGACCGCGACGGATTGCGGCCCGTCGACCAGCGTGCCGACGTACTGCTCGAGGCGAGGGTCGTCGCCGGGCGCAGGCGCGGTGAAGTGGACGATGGCGCCGGTGGCCTCGATCCACGCCGGATCGGTCCACGCCTCGACCGGCGAGGCGTGGCGGGCAAGCCGGTCCTCCTCGCCGTGCGAGCCGAAAGCGATCCAGGCGACGTGGCGCTTCTGCTCACCGCCCTGCAGTTCGACCGGCAGCCGTCCCTCGCCGGGAAACAACGCGACTTCCAGCGCCCCGCCGGCGCAGCGCAGCGCCTTCGGGAAGTTCTGCCAGAAGTCCTCGACGAAGGCCGCAACCCAGCCGGACGGGCCGGCGAGGCGCAGGCGCGGCGTCGCGCGGTCGCCGACCGCCACTGGCGCGGCCGTTGCATCCGCCCCCTCGATGACGCGGTACCCGCGGAAGCTGACGCTGGGCGTGCCATCGGCGGCAAGGTGGTTGGGCGAGTCCCAGTGCTCGCCGCCGCTGGAATCCTGGTGCAGCCGCCACTCGCAGGCCGTGCGCTCGACCGGCGCATCGGCCGGCATCGGCGACCACGCCAGCGACGTGGGCGATTCCGCCGGGCACACGCGCAGCGACAGGTCGCGCACGAGGATCGAGGCGGGGTCACCGAGATCCCAGAGCCCGCCGGCGTGGACCGCGGCGCGCGGGTTGCGCAGGCGGAACTCGATGCAGGCCTCGGCGGAACCCGCAATGAAGGCGAGGCGGGCGCGGAACGGCAGCGGGACCGGCAGGCCCGCCCCCGTGGCGTGGCCGCGGACCGCCAGCGTCGCGCGCACCGGACCCGCGTCCTCGACGTCGACCGCATCGATCTGCACGTGCGCCTCGGCGACGCCCGCGCCGACGCCCGGCCGCAGCCGCCAGCGCAGCCCCTCGGGCGCGAGCATCGCGCGGCCGCCGAGAGTGACCGCGCCCAGCAGCAGCGCACCGTCCGCGCCGCCGGGCCCGGGCACGTCGAACACGGCGGCACCGGTATCGACCCGGAATCCCCCAGGATGCGCCTGCACGGCCACGGCGACGCGCGGTGACGCCGGCGGGATCGCCGCGGGACCGCCCGGCTCCCAGCGCAGCACCAGCTCGCGACGGGCGCCGGCGGCCAGGTCGACGGCAAAGTCGGCCAGCGCCCACTTCACGCTGCCGTCCGACCAGCGCGACAGCGCGCGCCACTGAACGACGTCGCCCGGCCCGTCGCCGTGCACGACGCGCGCCGCGGCGCCGTCGCGCACGCAGCCGCGGGGCAGCGGCACGCCGAGGCGCAGCGCCTCGCCGACGCGCGCCACCGCGGCCGTCTCGCGCAGCTCGATGGGGACCTCGCAGTTCAACCCAGCACCCCGTCGAGGATCGCGAGGTTCCGGTCCCAGCGGTAATGCCGCTCGACGCAGGCGCGAGCGGCGCGCCCGATGGATTCGGCCCGGGAGCCGTCGCGCAGCAGCGCGAGCACGCTGGCCGCGAACGCCTGTGCGTCGCCCGCCACGACGAGGTCGCGGCCCGGCTCGGCCTCGATGCCGTCAGCGGCCTCCGGCGTCGCCACCACCGGCTTCGCCATGGCCATGGCTTCCAGCACCTTGTTCTGCACGCCGCGCGCGATGCGCAGGGGCGCGACGCTGACGCGTGCGCGCGCGAGGTAGCCGCGCACGTCGTCCACGCGACCGGTGACGTTGATGCCCGGCTCGCGCGCGAGCTCGGTGATGCGCCGCGCCGGCCGGCTGCCCACCACGTCGAACTGCGCGTCGGGAAGGCCGGCCCGGACCAGCGGCCACACCTCGGACGCGAACCAGGCCACGCCCTCGACGTTGGGGCGATAGTCCATGACCCCGGTGAACACGACCCGGGGCGCGTCGCCCGCGTCGCCGTGCGCCGTGCCGGCCTGCGGCGCTGCGCCGGGCGCGAAGTAGGCGAGGTCGACGCCGTTCTGGAGCGCGACGATGCGGCTGCGTGCGGCGGCGTCGGGGAACACCTCCGCCTCGCGCGCACTGACCAGCAGCAGCCGGTCGAAACCCGCCGCGACCCGCCGCTCGTGCGCCGCCAGCGCGCGCGACTCGGCACGCCACGCCAGCGCGCGCCACCCGCCGTCGCGCCGCGCATAGTCGGCCCACTTCGCGGAGTCCACGTCGACGTAGTCGATCACCTTCAGCGCGCGGGCCAGCCGGCCGGACGCGTGGCGCGAACGCAGAACGTATTCGGCCATCGGGCTGGAGTAGGCGAACACGCAGTCGACCTCGACGGCACCGAGCAGTGCGTCGACCTGGCGCTGCAGGTC
>JBIIDW010000396.1:0-3274 GCA_044238215.1 Steroidobacteraceae bacterium | reverse complement strand
CTGCAGGGCCGTCGGCATGTCGCCGATCTCGTCGAGGAACAGCGTGCCGCCGTCGGCCTGCTCGAAGCGGCCGCGGCGCAGCGCGTCGGCGCCGGTGAAGGCGCCCTTCTCGTGCCCGAACAGCTCCGACTCCAGCAGCTCCGAGGGAATGGCCGAGGTGTTGAGCGCGATGAACGGCCGCTTGGCGCGCGGGCTGTGCTCGTGCAGCGCGCGCGCGACCAGTTCCTTGCCGGTGCCCGACTCGCCGGTGATCAGCACGCTGACGCTGGAGCGCGACAGCCGCCCGATCGCGCGGAACACCTGCTGCATCGCCGGCGCACGGCCCAGCAGCTCCGGGATGCGGGGGGCCACGGCTTCGGGCGGCGCGGGCGCCCGCGCATCGGCGGCGCGGCGGACCAGGTCGACCACCTGGTCGATGTCGAACGGCTTGGGCAGGTACTCGAACGCCCCGCTCTCGTAGGCGGACACCGCGTTCCCGAGGTCCGAGTACGCGGTCATCACGATGATCGGCAGCTGCGGCCGCGCACCGTGGATCCGCTTCACCAGCTCCAGCCCGGACTGCCCGGGCATCCGGATGTCGGTGACCAGCACGTCGGGAGCGTCGCTGCGCAGCGCCTCCAGCGCGGGCTCGGCCGCCTCGAAGGTCTTCGGCAGCATCCCGCCGTCGCGCAGCGCGCGCTCGAGCACCCAGCGTATCGAGGCGTCGTCGTCGACGAGCCAGACGCGTAGCGGCCGTCCGTTCATGCCGTGACCTCCCCGCCATCCAGCGGGAGCAGTAGCGAGAAGACCGTGCAGCCCGGTTCGCTGCGGAACTCGATCGCACCGCGGTTGCGCGTGACGATCTCCTGCGCGACGGCGAGGCCGAGCCCCGTGCCGTCGGCGCGGCCGGTGACGAGCGGGTAGAACAGGCTCGAGCGGATGTGCTCCGGAACACCGGGACCGTCGTCCTCGACGTCGATCCGCACCGCGAGCCGGCAGCGCTCCAGCCCGATGCGCGTGTTCGAGACGACCCGCGTCCGCAGCACGATGCGCCCGCGCTCGCCGACGGCCTGCATCGCGTTGCGCGCGACGTTCAGCAGCGCCTGCACCAGCTGGTGCCGGTCGAGCGGCCCCTCGGGGACGCTCGGATCGTAGTCGCGGTCGAGCAGCACGGTCGGGCGTGCCTCGGCACGCAGCAGGCGAAACACGTGCTCGCAGATCTCGTGGACGTTGGTCAGCACGCGCTGCGGCGGTCGCATCGGGCCCGACATCGCGTCGACGAGCGCGGTCAGCCGGTCCGCCTCGTTGATGATCACCGTGGTGTATTCGCGCTGCCCCGGGTCGGCCAGCTGCCGCGCCAGCAGCTGCGCGGCGCCGCGCAACCCGCCGAGCGGGTTCTTGATCTCGTGCGCAAGCTGGCGGGTCATCATCCGGCTGCCCTCGAGCCGCGCCCTCTGCTCGCTCTCGCGGATGAATCGCGTACGCTGGGTCTCGTCCGACAGCTCGAGCAGCAGGTGCGTGCCCGTCGCCTGGCCCTGCAGCGGCGTGACGGTGATGTCCAGCACGCGCGTCTCGCGGGGCATCGTCGCCGGCCGGATCGTGACCTCGCGCTCCGAGAAGCCCTCACCCTCGTCGCGCGCGCGACGCAGCGTGGCGCTCATGCCGTTGGACTCGGCGAACAGCTCCGACACCGGGCGCCCGCGGGCCTGGTTGAAGCTCATGGCGAGCAGCGTCTGCGCGGCGACGTTGGCGTAGACGACGCAGAGCTGGGCGTCGAGCACCACGATTCCCGTGGCGAGCGAGTCGACGAGGTCTGCCGGGTCGTAGTGGGCCAGCGGCGACGGGGCCTGGCGCTCATCGGCCACGGCCACACCCGGGGCAACCGCCGGCGCGGACCGCCGTCAGCGCGGCTGTGGTCGCGGCGGGGGTCGGCTGATGACGGAGGGCTGGCGAACGTAGAACGCCACCGGCGCCGTCTGGCAGGTCTGGTTTCCGGATTCGCCCGCGCCGTCGATCGCGACGACCGCGGACCAGGTGCCGCGCGAGATCGGCGAGACGACGAAGGCCGTGCCCGAGGCGACGCGCTGCACGGCCTGGCCGTTGAGCAGCAGGCGCGCCGTGCCGCCGGCGGGACCGGTATAGGCGATGGTCACCGACTCCACGCCGACGAAGACCTGGTCCGCGACCGGCGAGGTGATGGCACAGGTCGCCGGAGCCTCGGGCGCCGGTGCAGTGGACTGCGGGCGCGCGGTCGATCCCTGCGCCTGGGCGGGTGCCTGGTAGGTCTGTGACCGCTGCAGTTCGACGCGGGTCGCGCCGGGCTTCGGCTGGTCCGAATAGTGGACGACGCCGTCCTTGTCGACCCAGCGCCAGGCCCACTGCGCCTGTGCCCAGGCGGGCACGAGGATCCCCGGGGCGCTGCAGACCAACGCCGCCAGGACGAACTCGCGGACACGCAAGCGACGAAAGATCATTGCGCCGGAGAATACCCCGCCGCGCCGCTCGCGCAAAAGAAAGCCGGCAACGGTTGCCCGTTGCCGGCCGATTTTGAGACGTGCTTCCGGGTTCCCGGCTCACGCCCGCAGCGTCAGACGCTGTAGTACATGTCGAGCTCGACCGGGTGCGTGCTCATGCGGAACCGCGTCACCTCCTGCATCTTGAGGTTGATGTAGGCGTCGATGACGTCGTTGGTGAACACGCCGCCGCGGGTCAGGAACTCGCGGTCCTTGTCGAGGTGCTCGAGAGCCATGTCGAGCGAGTGGCACACGGTGGGGATGTGCTTCGCCTCCTCCGGCTCGAGGTCGTACAGGTCCTTGTCCGCCGGATCGCCAGGGTGGATCTTGTTCTGGATGCCGTCGAGGCCCGCCATCATCATCGCCGCGAAGGCGAAGTACGGGTTGGCGGACGAATCGGGGAAACGCACCTCGATGCGGCGCGCCTTCGGGTTCGCGACCCAGGGGATGCGGATCGACGCCGAGCGGTTGCGCGCCGAGTAGGCGAGCATCACCGGCGCCTCGAAGCCGGGCACCAGGCGCTTGTAGCTGTTGGTGCCGGCGTTGGTGAAGGCGTTGAGCGCCTTGGCGTGCTTGATGATGCCGCCGATGTAGTACAGCGCGGTCTCGGAGAGACCGCCGTACTTGTCGCCCGCGAACAGCGCCACGCCCGCCTTCTGCAGCGACTGGTGCACGTGCATGCCCGAGCCGTTGTCGCCGACCAGCGGCTTCGGCATGAAGGTCGCGGTCTTGCCGTAGCCGTGCGCGACGTTGTGCACGGCGTACTTCAGGATCTGGACTTC
>JBIIDW010000395.1:0-3275 GCA_044238215.1 Steroidobacteraceae bacterium | reverse complement strand
GTCCTGCGGCGAGTAGATGACCAGAGTCGGAGTGCGTATCGCCTCGAGAGGCGAATCGCGGACCAGCCGCACCAGGGCCATCATCGGCAGCAGCGCCTGGGCCGGGTAGCGCCAGGTCCAGTAGCGGGCATGGGCGCCGTTGTGGGGCTCCCACCGGTATTCCTCGCCGATCAGCAGCTGCTGCAGCTGACGACCCCAGGGACCCGCCAGCAGTTCCGACCGCCCGTCATAAGGGCCGAGGTTCGGAGAGATCAGCAGCTGCGCGACGATGTCCTCCGCCCCAGGCTGCTGCGCCAGCCATAGCGCCAGCGTGCCGCCTGTCGAGGTGCCGACGACGATCACCCGCTCGCCGATCCGGCGGCCGATGGCGAGCGCCTCGGACGCGTCGCGCAGCCAGTCGTCGCCCGTGACCTCGCCGAAGGCCGCTGGCGCGCGCCCGTGGCCGGCGAGGCGGGTGTAGTAGAGGTTCGCCCCAAGGGCTGCGGCAAGCCGGTCGCACAGTGGCGCCACTTCCTGGCGCGTGGCGGAGTAGCCGTGCAGGTAGACGACGGCGAGCCGGGTGCGGCGGCGGTCGGGGTGCGCCCAGACGACGGTCTTGGCCGCGCCGGGCACGATGTCGGGGTAGCGGCCCTCGCCGGCAGCGAGCCAGGCGTCGAGGTCGACGGGCACCGCTGCGGGTTGCGCCGCGCGGGCGTCGATCCGGTAGACCGGACCGGCAAACCACGCGGCGCCCAGCAGTGCGGCGGCCAGAGCGGCCGCCGCGGGCAGGAGGCGACGTTTCACGTCGGCGCCGCCTCCGCCCGGTTGCGGCTCAGAACGACTTGCGCAGCGTCGCGCCAATCTGCCGCGGCTGGTTGGTGTAACCCGACAGGCTGCCCTGCTGCGCGACCGTCGGGAACGCGCTGACGAGGTAGCGGTCGTCGTTCAGGTTGCGGGCCCAGAGCTGGACCTCCCAGCCGTTGCGCTCGATCGAGACGCTCGCATTCAGCTCACCGACCTTGCGCGAGGCGAAGGCTGCCGGCACGTTGTCGACCACCTGAACGTTGTCGTCGTAGCGGTAGTCGGCGCGCAGCACGCCGTCGAACGAACCCAGCGAGTAGCGGTAGTTCAGCGCGGCGACGATGCTGGTCTCGTGGATGCCGGCAGGCGTGGCGCCCGACAGGTCGACCGTGCCCGCCTGGCCGTTGGGCAGCAGGCCCTGGGCGTTCTTGAAGCTGTCGTACTTCGGGTCGAGGAAGGTGCCGCCGAGCTCGAGCGTCAGTGCCGGGGTGACGGCGAACTGCGTCTCGATCTCGATGCCCGTCGTGCTCTGCTTGCCCGCGTTGGCGAGCACGAAGCCCGTGCCGAAGAAGATGTTGGACTGGAAGCCCTTGATCTCCTGGTCGAACACGGCGACGTACAGCGCTGCGCGCTCCCAGCGTGCCTTCAGGCCGAGCTCCAGGACCGTCGATTCCTCGGGGCCGGCAAAGCGCGTGCCGTAACGGGCGTAGTACGGGTTGGGCCGCGTGCCGAGCGGGGAGCGGTCCGTGCCGCCCGCGGGCGGGAACGGACGCGAGTCGCGCGACAGGTTCCAAGAGGTCGCCTTGAACCCGGTGGACACGCCGCCGTAGACCTTGACGTTGTCGTTGACGTCGAAAGCCAGCCGGGCGGTGTACGTGGTCTTGCTGTCGCTGCTCCTGCCGTCGTCGAACGGGGTCACCGGGAACAGGAACTGCAGCGGGTACAGGGCCAGCGCCGAGTTGCAGGCCGGCGGCGGCGAGGCGGCCGTGCAGGGCGTGACGCTGATGGCGTCAGCCGCCGCCGCGGCAGCCGCGAGCATCGGGTTGGCGATGTTCGCCGGCGTCGGCGGCAGGCCGGTCAGTGCCTGGAAAGCGCTGCCGAAGCCGAGCTGCACGAGGTTCACCTGGCCGAAGGCGTCGGTGTTGGTCTGCGTCAGCGAGACGTCCTTGTCGCTGTTGGTGAATGCGACGCCGCCCGTGAACGTCAGCCGATCGGTGAGCTTCCAGTCGAGCTGGCCGAACAGCGTGTAGGCGTCGTTCTGCTGTGCGGTATCGACCAGGCTGCCCGTGCCGGAGCGGAAGAAGGTTCCCGCAGGCAGGCCCAGCAGGCCCTCGAGCTGGTTGAACGTGGCCGGGCTGCCGCCGGTGGCCGCGACGAGGCCGGTGGCGTAGCCGCGGAAAGCGGGCCCGAAGCGGATGTCGCTGCGGTACTTGACCTCCTCATCGAGGTAGTAGCCGCCCAGCACGCCCGTGAGCGGGCCGCCATTGTCGAAGTTCAGCCGCAGCTCCTGGGTCAGGGTGCGGACCTCCTGGTCGTTGATGTTGGTCGGTACCAGGTCGGCGCTCGTGAAGTCGGTGTCGTAGTCGAAGAAAGCGTCCTGCCGGCGCGTCGCGGTGATCGACGTCAGGCTCCAGGACTCACCCTTCCAGTCGACGTGCAGCGCGACGCCCTTGTTGTCGACGTCGTTGCGCGGGTTCTTGTTGAGGTAGGCGCTGTCGTCGAAGCGGTTGCCGGTGTACACGCGTCCGCCCAGGGCCTGCACGAGCGCGCCGGTGGGGCCGTTCAGCAGGTTGACGACGCCGCAGCAGAGTTCGTCGATCTGGCTGTAGTCGGCGAGCAGGCGCAGCGACAGCGAGTCACTGACGTTCGCCAGCAGCTGCAGCCGGAAGTCGGTGCGGTCGCGGTCGTTGATCTCGCTGCCGTCGGCGAGGTTCTTGAAGTAACCGTCCCGCTGGTTGAGACCCGCGCTGATGCTGTAGGCCACCTTCTCGCCGATCGGGCCGGTGAGGTAGCCCCGCGCGAGCTTCTGGTTCAGGTCGCCGAAGCCGATCTCGACGCTGCCCGAGGTCGTGAACTGCGGCTTGCGGGTGGTGACGCTGATGACGCCGGCGGAGGCGTTCTGGCCGAACAGGGTGCTCTGCGGGCCGCGCAGCACCTCGACGCGCTCGACGTCCATGAAGTCGCCGATGGCCGCGGCTGATCGCGAGCGGTACACGCCGTCGATGAAGAGCCCGACCGAGGATTCGATGCCGGGGTTGTTGGCGCCGTTGCCGAAGCCGCGGATGATGAAGTTGGTCTGCGTGGAGGTCTGCAGCTGCGAGACGCGCAGCGAGGGCACCACGGTCTGCAGTTCGATCAGATCGAGGATGCGTGCTTCCTTGAGTGTCTCGGCAGTGGCCACCGACACGGCTACCGGCACGTCCTGCAGGGTGGCCTCGCGTTTGGTGGCCGTGACGACCACCTCCTCGAGCGACGCGGACTCCTGGGCCCCGGCC
>JBIIDW010000394.1:0-3284 GCA_044238215.1 Steroidobacteraceae bacterium | reverse complement strand
CGCGCGGGATCGCCGCCGAGCGCAGGTAGCTCGCGCCGAGCAGAAGTTCCCCGCCCAGCGCCGACAGCGGCAGGCGGTACTCGGCCGACAACCGCCCGGAGTGCTTCGGCACCTGCTTGAGCTGCACGGTGCTGCGAACGGCGAACGCCGGGTGGCCCGGCTGCACGTCGGTGTATTCGGAGTCGAGCCAGCCGACGTTCAGCGAGAGGGTGAGGGCATCGACCGGCAGCCACGTCGCCTCGAGCTCGGCGCCGCGGATCTTCGCGTCCGCCGCGACCACGCGGATGACGTTGGTCGCGGTGTCGCGGAAGCTGGCCTGCTGATTCTCGTACTTGGTGTCGAACACAGCGAGGTTCAGGCGCAGGCGGTTGTCCGCCCACTGCGACTTCACGCCTGCCTCGATGGTCGCGCTCACCTCGGGTTCCGTGAACACGTTGGCCTGGTCGGCGGTCGGCGGGCGACCGTTCGCCACCGCGCCGGCCTTGAAGCCCTTGCCCCAGCTGGCATAAAGCAGCAGGTTGGGCATGGCCTGGAAGTCGAGTGCGATGCGTGGGGAAAACTCCGTCCAGGCCTTCGAGCCGGCGACGTCCGTGAACGCGGCGACGCCGGTCGAGCGGATCGCCGACTGCGAGACGTCCTTCTCGTCGCGCGTGTAGCGGCCGCCGACGGAGAGGTCGAACCGGTCCGCGAGCGGCAGGGAGACGTCCGCATACGCCGCGTAGCTGGTCGTCTCCTGGTCACTCAGCGTGCGCAGCCCGCCGAGGAAGACGTTGAGCGCGTTGGCCGAAAGGTCCTCGCGCAGGAAGTAAACACCCGCGACGTAGGTGGCGCGGCCGACCGCGCCGTTGAACTGGAACTCCTGGGTCAGGGTGTCGAACTCGGTGCGCTGCCGAAAGTCGAGCGGCAGCCCGGTGAACCCGTCGAGGTCGCCGTTCAGCCGGTCGTCGATCGAGCGGTAGGCCGTGATCGACTTCAGCTGCCAGCCTCCGAAGTCCACTGAGACCTGGCCGTTGAGCGTGTAGCCCTTGAAGCTGTTGTCGTTCGGGACGCCCGGATCGCTGACGTAGAGGCTGTTGAAGCGCGGGCGGAAACCACCGGCCCCGTCCGACACGATAGAGATCGGCGTGTTGAGGTCGTCCGAGGCTTCCGTGTAGTCGGCCACGAGGTAGACCTCGGTGGCGTCGGTGGCCTGGAACAGCGCTGCGAGCCGCGCCGACTGGCGGTCGAGGCCGTTGAGCTTCTCTTCCGGCTTGATCGGCGAGGTCGCCGGCCGCCGGACATACTCGCCGCCGGTGCGCGACGCAACGTCGATCTTGACCGCCAGCCTGTCGTCGACAACCTCGCCGCCGAGCCTGCCGCGGACGTCGAGCCGGTCGTAGCTGCCGAAGGTCACGTCCGCGCCGCCGTAGAGCGGCTCGAACTGCGGCCGCCGCAAGACGAACTTGACGGCGCCGCTGGTGGCGTTGCGGCCGTACAGCGTGCCCTGCGGTCCGCGCAGCACCTCGATGCGCTCGAAGTCGTTGAAGTCGAGAAGGCTGCCGATCTGCTGGGACATGTAGACGTCATCGACGTAGACCGCGACGCCCGATTCCTCGTTCCAGGTGGAGTTGTCGCGCCCGATGCCGCGGATGTAGATCTGCGCGCCGTTTGACCCGGTGTTGTTCCGGGTGATCGTCATGTTGGGCACGCTCAGGTGCAGGTCCTCCAGGCCGAAGGCCTGCTGGCGCTCGAGGTCCGACGCGCTGAAGGCCGTGGCGGCGACCGGCACCTCCTGCAGGTCCTCGTTGCGCTTGCGGGCCGTGACGACAATCTCCTCGAGTCCGGCGGCTGCTGGCTCGGCCTGCTGTGCCTGCGCGTGGGGTGCCACGGCTGCGGCGAGCGCCAGTGCCACGGCGGCGTGGATCGTGCGGGGGACGTTGCTCATCGGCGGCTCCTCTGGTCTTGGGGTTGACCGATCACGGCCAGCGGCGGATCGCGGGCGAGATCGCCGGCAAGCTGCTCCGGAGTGATCGGCTGGTCGATGTTGCGGTGGATGGTCCAGCGGGCGCCGTCGCGACGCAGGACCGCGAAGTCGCGGAACGCGGCTGTGGCCACCGCGCCGCCGGCATGCGGGGTGAGCTGCACCTCGGTCAGGAAGCGCAGGAAGCGCTCGTCGCCCAGCGCGCGCACTTCCTGCAGGTGCACGCGCGCGGCGATCGTGAAGCGCTCGAAGCTCGGCGCGAACATCGCGCGTACCTCGGGCCAGCCGCGCACCGTGGGCCGCTGGTTCGCCCAGATCAGCGTCTCGTCGGTGTAGAACGGCCGCAGTGCCTCGAGCGAGCCGGAGCCGTAGGCAGCAACGTAGTCGGCCAGGAACCCGAGGATGTCGGCTGGCAACGCCGAGGAGGCCGTGCCGGGGGCCGGCGCCGCGGGCGGTTCAGCCATGGCGGCCGATCTCCGCGGTGACGTCGTCGAGCGCGGCGCGCAGCGTGCTCGCCAGCGTGTCGATCTCGGCCGGCTCGATGACGAAGGCCGGCGAGCAGGCGACCACGTCGCCCGGGGCGAGCGCGCGGACGATCAGCCCGCGCTTCGATGCCGCTCGCGCCACGCGCGGGCCGATCTTGCGCCCCGCGGGAAATGGGGCCCCGGTCGCCTTGTCCTCGACGAGTTCGATGGCCGCGAGCAGGCCGATCGCGCGGGTCTCGGCGACCAGGGGGTGGCCGGCGAGGTGGCGCTCGAAGGCCTGCGCGAGCACGGGCGCGAGAGAGTTCACGCGCGGCAGCAGCTGCTCGCGCTCGAGCACATCGAGGTTGGCGAGCGCGGCGGCGGAGCACAGCGGGTGCGCGCTGTAGGTGAAGCCGTGGCCTACCGCGCCCGCCCGCTCGGACTCGCGGCTCAGCACGTCCCAGACCTTCCGGCCGATCAGCGATGCCGAGATCGGCAGGTAGGCACTCGAGAGGCCCTTCGCCACGGTGATCAGATCGGGCACCGCGTCGAAGGGCTCGGTGCCGAACCAGGTGCCGAGGCGGCCAAAGGCCGTGATGACCTCGTCCGAGATGTAGAGGATGTCGTAGCGGTTGAGGACCTCCTGCACCCGCCGCAGGTACCCGGGTGGCGGCGGCACGACGCCGGCGACGCCCATCACCGGCTCGAGGATGCAGGCGGCGATGGTGTCGGCGCCCTCGGTCTCGATCAGCGCGACCAGCTCGTCGATCAGCGCGTCCACGTACTGCGCCTCGGAGAGCCCTGCGCGGCGTTCGGCGCTGCGACCGTAGTCCGCGGCCGAGATCCTGCGGATCAGCGGG
>JBIIDW010000393.1:0-3287 GCA_044238215.1 Steroidobacteraceae bacterium | reverse complement strand
CGATCCCGGCGCTCACCCACTGGCCCGCGACGACCACGACGAGCAGCAGAACCACCGCGCCCAGCAACCGGCGATCGCGCGGTACATCGGTGGAGGCAGCCTCCGCTGCGGGACCGTGCGCGGGCCGGAACGGGCCGACGGCCTCGGGCGTGGCAGCAGGGGCCTGCAGGCCGTGGCGGCGCATCAGCCGGACCGCCAGCGGCCCGCCCAGCAGCCCACCGAGCACGATGCCGCACATCGCGCTGGTCACCGCGATTGCTCCGGCCCCGGCGACGCCGGCGGCCTCGAACTGCGGCGCGAAGGCGGCGCCCGTCGCCGGGCCGCCCGACAGCGTGGCGACGCCCACCAGCACGCCGAACGCGGCCGGCAGGCCGAACAGCTTCGCCACCAGCATTCCGACCAGGCTCTGCAGCACGGCGAAGCCGCCGCAGAGCAGCAGGAACAGCGGCACCTGCGGCCCACCGCGGCGCAGCAGGTCGAGTCGCGCACCGAAGCCGAGCGTCGCGAAGAACGCCACCAGCAACGGGGACTGCAGCGCGGTGTCGAAGCGCGGCGCCGGCAGATCCGTGGACCGCAGCGCAAGCATCGCCATCGCGAACGCGAGCCCACCCACGACCGGACCCGGGATGCTGAGACGCGCCAGCCAGCCGACGCGTCGGCAGACCGCTTCGCCCAGCCAGGCCACGAGGCCCGCCACGGCCAGCGTCTGCACGGCATCGAGCATCACCCGCCCGCACCCCTGCGCCGGAACTGCAGCGCCTCGTCCTCGAGGCGGCTGTAGCGCGTCACGATCAGGTCGCGCAGGTAGTTCTGGTGCACCCGCCACGGGAAGCGGTCGCCCTGCCGTGGCAGCACGTCCGCAGCACGCCGCACGTATCCGGAGGAAAAATCGATCAGCGGCCGCTCACCCACGGCGGGGTCGCGCTCCGCCACGAGGTAGTCGCAGTTCCGCTGCTGCAACCGCCGCAGCAGGCGCACCACGTACTGCGCGATCAGGTCCGCCCGCAGCGTCCAGGACGCATTCGTGTAGCCCATCGTCAGCACCAGGTTCGGCACGCCGCTCAGCATCGCCCCGCGGTATACCATCGCGTCGGACAGGCACAGGGGCTTGCCGTCGACCGAGACCCGGGCTCCGCCCAGCGGCAGGATCTCGAGACCCGTCGCAGTGACGACGATGTCGGCCGGCAGCAGCCGGCCCGACGCGAGCCGGATCCCTTCGGCGACGAAGCACTCTATCGAGTCCGTCACCATCGTCACCCCGCCCTCGCGGATCGCCGCGAACAGGTCGCCGCCCGGCACCGCGCAGATGCGCTGGTCCCATGGCGCGTAGTCGGGCCTGAAGTGGCGATCGACCGCGTACCCGGCCGGCAGTTCGTCGGCCGCCATGCGCACCAGCCGCGCGCCGATCCGTCGCGGCATCGCGCGTGCGAGCCAGAATGTGAAGATGCTGCCGAGGATGCAGGTCCAGCGCACGATCAGGTAGACGACTGCCGCGGGCAGCCACGGCGCGAGAGCGCGCGCCACCGGATCCAGCGCGGGGCGGCTCACCACGTAGCTGGGCGAGCGCTGCAGCTGCGTGACGTGTGCGGCACGCTGCGCGAGCGCTGGCACCAGCGTCACGGCCGTGGCCCCGCTGCCGATCACCACGACCCGCTTTCCCGTCCAGTCGAGATCCGCGGGCCAGCTCTGCGGGTGCACGAACCGCCCCGTGAAGGCTTCCTCGCCCGGGAACTGCGGCCGGTACCCGCTCGAATAGCGGTAGTAGCCCGTGCAGCAGTGCACGAAGCGCGCGCGCAGCGTCTCGGTGACGCCGGCCGGATCGACCTGCTCCTCAGCGGTGCCCGTCTGCTGCACCGTCACCGTCCACAGCGCCTCGGCGCTCGACCACGCGAGCGCGGTCACGCGCCGATTGAAGCGGATGTGCGGCAGCACGCCGGACTCCGCGGCGGTGTCGTGGATGTAGCGACGGATCGAGGCGCCGTCCAGCATCGAGCGCGGCTCCCGCCAGGGCCGGAGTCGGTAGCCGAGCGTGAACATATCCGTGTCCGCGCGCACGCCGGGATAGCGGAACAGGTCCCAGGTGCCGCCCAGGGTCGCGCGCGACTCGAGCACCTCGATGCGCTTGCCCGGGAACGCCCGGAGGTACTCGGCAGCCGCACCGACACCGGCGAGCCCCGCGCCGACGACCAGCAGGTCGAGCGGAGCCTCGCTTGGGCGAGGCTCCGGAGGGACCGGCCGCGGTGACGTCTCGACCATCGCCGTACTCTAACCCGTACCGCCCCCCGCCATGCATGGCGAAACCTGCGCCGCTGAGGGATCATCCGGGGATCGCAGGGAACCTCCGGAGATCAACTTGGGAACCGCCCCGTCAACGCGCGCAACGCTGCTCGTGCTCGCCATCGCCGCCTCGTTCCTCGTCACCGGCTTCGCCCGTGCGGCGGGCGACCCGGTACTCGCGCCCGTTCCCGAGCGCGAGCGCGCAGCCCTGTTCCGCAGCATCGATGCGTCCGCGCCCCGATCGGTCGCACTGCTCGAGGAACTGGTGAACCTCAACTCGGGGACTTTCAACGTGGCCGGCGTGACCCAGGTGGGTGAGCGCCTGCGGCGCGAGTTCGCCGCGCTCGGCTTCACGACACGCTGGGTGGCGATGGACTCGGTCGGCCGGGCAAACCACCTGGTCGCGGAACGAAGCGGGCGCAAGGGTCGCCGCCTGCTGCTGATCGGCCACATGGACACGGTGTTCGAGCCGTTCAGCCCGTTCCGGACCTTCGTGCGCAACGACGGGCGGGCCACCGGGCCCGGCGTCCACGACATGAAGGGCGGCCTTGTCGTCATGATCGAGGCGCTGAAGGCGTTGCAGGCGCTCGGGGCGCTGGACGACCGCTCCATCACCGTGTTCATCACCTCCGACGAGGAGTTCCCGGGCGATCCCGCGAGCGTCTCTCGGGCCGAGTTCATCGAGGCGGGGCGCCGCGCGGACGCCGCCCTGTGCTTCGAGTCGGGCGTCTCCATCGACGGCCAGGATTACGTATCGACGGCGCGCCGCGGCGCCACGGACTGGCGCCTCGAGGTCGAAGGCACCGCCGCCCACTCCTCCGGGGTTTTCGGCCCGTCAGTCGGTGACGGTGCGGTCTTCGAGGCGGCGCGCATCATCGCCCGGTTCCACGACGAGCTGCGCGAACCCAACCTGACCTTCCACCCTGCCATGATCGTCGGCGGCGGAGCCACCAAGCTCGACGCCAACGGCACCGCCTCGGCCACGGGCCGGGTCAACATCGTGGCGGCGA
>JBIIDW010000392.1:0-3288 GCA_044238215.1 Steroidobacteraceae bacterium | reverse complement strand
CCGCCGGCCGGCAGGAACGACAGCCAGAGATTCCCCTTCGAGTCGAAGATCTGCGTGTTGCTGCCCAGCCCCGCTTCGTTGCCCAGCCGCCAGCGGTCCACCAGCCCGGTCTTCGGATCCAGCCGTCGCACGACGTCGCCCGAGTACCAGACCGTGCCGTCGGTCTGGTCCACGGCGATGCCGTGTCCGCCGCCGTTGCCCTCGTAGGCCCGCGTCGCGCCCGTGCGCGGATCGAGCCGGACGATGCAGCAGGCCGTATAGGCGAGCCACACGTTGCCGTCGCGGTCGAAGTCCACCTGGTGCGGCCACGGCCACTCCGGGTACTTGCCCTTCGGCTCGCGGTAGTTGTATTCGACGAACATCGCCTTGGCCAGCGCCGCCTTGTCCAGCGCCGGCACGCTGTCGAGCTGCACCACGCGCGGCTCGGAGCCGGGGCCGAAGTTCGCGGCGAGGTAGTCCAGCAGGACCTCGCGATCCGGCGGGGGCAGCAGCGCGGGATCGAACATCGACGCCTTGCCGGGCCTGCCGAACGCCGGCACCTTGTGCATGTTGTCGACGGTGGCCGCCCAGGCCGCGCGATCCTTCTGCGGCCGCCCGCCCGAGTACGGTCGCGGTGCGTTGTAAGGGATCAGGTTGACCTGGTGGCAGGCGTTGCAGGTCCGCTCCAGGATGTCCCGGCCGGGCCCCGGCGGGTAGACCTCGTCGTATGGGCGGATCTTCGCGTCCGGGTAGCGCGGGTCGCCGTCGTAGGCCACGCCGCCCACGTAGTTGGGAATCGCGCGCACGTCGGCAAGCGCAAAATCGGCGCGCGCGGTGCTGCCCGCCGCAACGGTGATCTCCGTGGTCACGGGCGTGAAGCCCTTCAGCTGCCCCACGGCCGGACGCACCGTCACGCGGTAGCGACCGGGGAACAGGTTGGTCGCGCGGTAGCGTCCGTCCACCACGAACACCGTGTAGGCCACGTCGCGCTCCGGCTCGTGCGCAAACACCACGGCCAGCGCGTCGGGTTGCGTCCCGCGGACGCGCCCGGCCAGTTCGCCGACGCCCTCCATCGACGCGGCGTGCGCCGCACCTGCGAGCAGCAGCACCAGCGGTAACAGCCTGCGGATCATCGTTCCCCCTCAGCGCCGCACGAACGGATTGGCGACGTCGCCACCCGTGTAGAACCAGACGCTCTTCACCTGCAGGTACTCCTTGATGGCCTCCGCGCCGTTCTCGCGACCGAGGCCGCTCGCCTTGTAGCCACCGAACGGCGTGGTGTAGCTCGTCGAGCGGTAGGTGTTCACCCAGACGGTCCCGGCTTCCAGTCGCCCCGACACGCGCACCGCGCGGCGCAGGCTCTCGGTCCACACTCCGGCGGCGAGGCCGTAGTTCACGTCGTTGGCGATCCGTATCGCGTCCTCCTCGTCGCGGAAGCGCATCACCGCCAGCACCGGCCCGAAGACTTCCTCGCGCGCGAGGCGCATCGACGGCGTCACGTCCGCGTAGATCGTCGGCGGCACGAACCACCCGCGCGAGCCCGGCACCACGACGGGCGCCCCGCCCAGCACGCAGCGCGCGCCCTCGGCGGCGGCCGACTCCAGGAAACCGACGATGCGCCGGTACTGCGGCTCGGTCGTGATCGGGCCGATCTGCGTGTCGGGCGACATCGGGTCGCCGAGCCGGGCGGTGGCGGCGACGGCCACCAGCCGCTCGAGGAAGCGGTCGTGGATCGATTCCTGGAGCAGCAACCGGGAACCCGCAATGCAGGTCTGCCCGCTGGCCGCGAAGATGCCCGAGATCGCCCCGCTGACCGCCTGGTCGAGATCGGCGTCCTCGAAGACGATGTTCGCCGACTTGCCGCCCAGTTCCAGGGTCACGCGCTTGAAGTCCTCCGCGGCGGCCACGTTCACCCGGCGCCCGCCCTCCTCGCCGCCGGTGAACGCCACCTTGCGCACCCGCGGATGCCGGACGAGCGCATCGCCCACCTCGGCCCCGAAGCCTGTGACGACGTTGATCACGCCGGTCGGGATGCCGGCCTCGTGTGCCAGCCGCGCAAACTCGAGGCTCGACGCGGACGTGTACTCCGAGGGCTTCACGACGATCGTGTTGCCGGCCGCGAGCGCCGGCGCCGCCTTCCAGGCCAGCAGCAGCAGCGGCGAGTTCCAGGGCGTGATGCACGCGCAGACGCCCAGCGGCTCGTAGCGCGTGTAGTTGAGCACCTGCGGCTTGTCGATGGGCGGCACCGCGCCCTCGACCTTGTCGGCGAGCCCGCCGTAGTAGTGGAACCACTCCGCGAGGTAGCGGCACTGGTTCAGCACCTCGGAATGCAGCTTGCCGTTGTCGCGTACCTCGACGCGCGCCAGCGCCTCGGCGTTGGCGGCGAGCACCTCGCCGAGGCGACGCAGGCGGTGGCCCCGCTGGGTGGCGTTGAGCCTCGGCCACTCGCCCTCGCGGAACGCGCGGTCTGCCGCGGCCACCGCAGCCTCGACATCCGCGGCCGTGCCGCGCGGGATCCGCGCCCAGGGCTCGCCGCTGTAGGGATCGAGGGTCTCGAACCAGGTGCCGGACGCGGGGTCGCGCCACTCGCCGTCGATGAAGTGCCGGTAGATCTGCATGGCCTAGAGTCGCGCGCGCCACTCGGGATGATCGGGAACGAGGCCGCGCACCACGTCGAAGTAGTCCTGCCGCAGGTGCCGCGTAACCGGCCCGATCGCGCCGTCGCCCACCGGGAACCGGTCGATCGACGTCACGGGCAGTATCTCCTGTCCAGTGCCGCAGAGGAACGCCTCGTCGGCGAGATAGAGCTCACTGCGGTCGATCTCCCGCTCCTGCACCACCAGGCCGGTCGTCTCGCGATAGCGGGTGATGAGGGTGTCGCGCGTGATGCTCTCGAGGATGCCGCTGGTGGTCGATGGCGTCACCAAGCGCCCGTCGCGCACCATGAAGAAGCACGCGATCGGCGACTCCGAGACGCGGCCCTCCTGCGTCAGCATCAGCGCGCCGTCATAGCCGTCCGACTTCGCCTGCAGCGCCGCCAGCCGGGCGTTGTGGTAGTTCGCCGTGCTCTTGATGCGTGGCGGGCTGGCGTTGTCGGGAAGCCGATGCCACGAGCTCACGCCGAGGGCGAGCCCGGTGTCCGCGTTGCGCGGCTTCTCGCGCGGCATGGCGGCCGCGGTGAAGCCCACGGGGCCGGTCGTCGCCATCAGCCCCGTGCCCTCGACGTAGGCGAGCAGCCGGATGTAGACGTCGGTGTCCGGCTCGTTGGCCGCCACGAGCCGTCGCAGGTGACCGAGCATCTCCTCGGTC
>JBIIDW010000391.1:0-3293 GCA_044238215.1 Steroidobacteraceae bacterium | reverse complement strand
GTCGCCCACTTCCAGCGCGCCCCGACCTTCCACCGCTCGTTGATCTCCCAGCTGCCGCCGATCGAGAAGAAGTGCTCGCGGTTGAAGTCGGCGTCGTATCGGCCGAGGCCGTCGTTGTCGTCGAGCCGCGCCTCGTTGAAGGCGTACACGACGTTGCCGAACCAGCCATCCGCGAAGCGCCGCGACAGCACCACGTCCACGCCGAGGTTGGTGCCCTCCCCGTCGTTGGTGACCCGACCGCTGGTGCGGCCCTGATCGACGATCAGCTTGTCTAGGCGCTGGTAGTAAGGCTCGACCAGCAGCGACCAGTTCGCGGCGAAGTCCCGCTCCAGCCCAACGCTGAAGTGCGCGATCCGCTCGTTCCCGACCCCGAAGTTGTCGGGGCTCGCGGAGCGGACCAGGAGTCGCGGCGACTGGTGGAAGATACCGGCCGTCGCCGAGAAGCGCAGGTCGGCCTGCGGCCGCCAGTTCAGCGCCAGGCGCGGCGACAGCAGCGACTCGTCCGAGAACCCGTCGCGGTCGTAGCGCAGCCCGGCGCGAAGATCCCACGCGCCGCGCTGCAGCAGCTGCTCGCCGTAAACCGCGTAGTTCGTCTCGCTGGCCGAGTACACCGAGTCGATGTTCGCCGGGGTCAGCGTGATGTATCGCTGGCCCGGCGGCCGCGGGTCGGTGCGGCGATACACGAAGCGGTCCAGGTTCTCGCGCAGGCGCACCGAGTAGTCCACATCGGTCCGCCAGACGTGCAGCCCGACGGAGCCCTGCCCGAGGCGATTGCGCGCGGTGTGGTCGCTGCGCCAGCCGACCTCGGTCTCCTTTTCGGTGACCGTGAGCAGGCGCTCGCGGACGGGGATGGACCCGGCCGGCGTGCCCGGCGGCACGAGGTCCGGATAGGCCTCGCCTTCCGAGGACGTCTTGTCGTTCGCCCGGACGTAGAGTCGGTTGACCCACTCGCCCGTGTCGCCGACCAGGCGGCGCCAGGTCAGGCCGACGAGGTAGAGATCCTGCTCGGAATCGACCAGCGACACGTCCTCGAAGTCGGGCGACGCCAGCACGTTGGCGAGGTCACGCGTGTACTTCTCGGGCGCGAAGATGCCGAGGAACTCGAGGGTGTTCGCCTCGTCGAGCCGGGTGACCGTCTTCAGGACCACGTCCGTCAGCTCCGGCTGGCCGATGTCCTTCTCGTCGATCTGGTCGAACACGCGTCCGAAGTCGAAGCTGCGGGCAGTGAAGTACATCGTGGTGTCGTCGCGGACACCGCTCGGCCCCTCGTAACCCACCTCGAAGCCCGCGATGTCGATCCTCAGGCTGGCGCTCGGCGTCGGCGCGCCGCCGGCGACGTCCAGCTTCAGGAGCGAACCGGAGCGGCCGCCATACGCGGCGCTCCAGCCACCGGGCGAGAACTCCGCACCGGCAATCGAGTTCGGCGCGAAGATCGAGAAGCGCCCGCCGCCGCCGATGTCCTCCTCTTCGCCCAGGGTCTGGTCGAAATGCACGACGCGGTCGAAGGGGAACCCGTCGATGTAGATCAGGTTGTCGCGCGGCCCGCGGCCGCGCACCGAGAAGTTCGCGAAGTCACCCGTCGACACCAGCCCCGGCATGCCGTCGAGCGCGCGCATGGCGTCGCTGCCGGCACCGACCGCGCTGCGCAGCTCCTCGCGGTTGAAGAACGAACTGGTGGCGGAGCCGTACGGATCGGCGACCCGGCCCCGCGCGCGGGACCGGACGATGACCTCCTCGAGCACGACGTCGTCCTGCAGCAGCATCTCGAGCCGCAGCGGCGTCACCTTGCGGCGCACGACGCGCACACTGGGCTCGGCCGCCATCAGGAACCCCGGCCGGGTCGCGGTCACCGCATAGAGCCCGGCGTCCAGCCTGCCGAACTCGATCACGCCCTCCGCAGTCGTCAGTCCGGTGGCGGCCGTGCCTTGCCGGGGCGTGACGGTCACGGTCACACCCTCGAGCGGCCTACGCGTCTCGGCGCTGACGATCTCGATCCGCATGCCGGCGTCGGGTTCCTGCGCGCCGACCGCGACGGCCGCGAGAAGCCCCAGGCTCAACATCAGTGTCCGCATGATCATCGCGCTCGGCCTCCGTTGCCACTGGCGGCCATCATCGACCATTGCGCGGGTCCATTGGTTCAGTTTCGAGCCGGCAGCAGGAGTCGGTGAAATCGCCGACACGCCGTCCCGGGCACGCTCGCCATTGGCTTATCCCCACCGGCGAGCCGCTGCCGCCCTACCGGCCGAACTGCCAGACCAGGGCCAGCGACACCTCGAACTCGTGGTCCTTGCGCGCGATCGGGCTGTCGCCGATGTCGCTCGAATACAGTTCGACGCCCGCCTGCGCGATCGCGTGGAGGTTGCGGGTGAGGTCCCGACGATGCACGAGCTGGACGCCGGTCGAGCGATATCCCCCGCCCAGGGTCGTCTGGCGAAGGCCTGAGCCGGCCGCATCCGCCGCGGTCACCCCGAAGTCCTTGTTGATGAAGTCGGCGGTGCCGAAGGTCATGAAGCCGTAGATCTCGGTGCCGGTGCCGTCCACCTGCTGGCCGAAGCGGTGGCCGGCGGCGAGCACGCCGAGCACGCCGAAGTCGCTCGGGCCGCCCATGAGCCGCGCGGCGACCCAGTTGCGCCACTCGGTGCCGAGGCTACGGCGCACCTCCAGGAAGCCGACCACGTGCGAGTCGCGCGGCTGGATGCCCTTGAGCCGGCCGTCGTCGGAGTCGTCCGGCTCGAGCCCGCCCTCGTTGCGCAGCCCGGCCTGCACCAGCCACACGTCAGCGAGGCGACCCCGCCATCCGAGCTCCATGCCCTCCCAGAAGAACAGGTGATCGCCCCGCCGGTAGTGCACGGCGCCGGCCGGCTCGACCTCGAGTTCAGTCTCGTCCGACCCGTCGTAGGCGCTCTCGTACTCGACGCCAACCCCGAGCGCGACGCCGAACCCGTCGCCGTCCGTGAAGTCGAGGACCGAAGGCAGGGGCACGAGCGCCTTCCCGGCCGATTCGTCGGCGCGGGCGGGGCCGGCGAGCGCCAACGCCGCGATGACTGCCAGCGATCCGAGGCAGCGCGTGTGTCCACGATCCATAACGTAGGTCTCCCGGGTCAATGTCCGGGGGACGGTATGTCGCCCGGAACGTGAGGGTGGAGCGTGGAGGGCGACGGTACGCCGACTGTAGAATCGCGCCGACGAGCGGCACCGCCACGGCACGGGCGGCAGCACGCGCGCATGAACGGCACCGCGAGGATGCGGCCGGGGCTCCCGCGATGAGACTTTCCACCCTGATGCAGCGCTGG
>JBIIDW010000390.1:0-3295 GCA_044238215.1 Steroidobacteraceae bacterium | reverse complement strand
GGGCGCCGCGGCCGACGTCCGGGTCTTCAACGACGCCCACGTCGATCACCGCGATCCCGCGCTGGTCGCGGCCATCGCCGATTCGGACGTCGTGTTCATCAGCCTGATCAACATGCGTCCGCAGGCGGACTGGCTGAGGGAACAGCTGGCCGGCTCGCGGGCCTCGGCGGTCTTCGCCTACGAGAGCATGCCGGAGGTGATGGCGCTGACGAAGGTCGGCGACCACCGCGTGAAGGAGAAGGGCGGCGAGGCACCGAAGGCCGTCAAGGTGCTGATGCGCCTGCTGACCCGCGGACGCGACGAGGATGCGCTGTACGCCTACACCAAGCTGGTGAAGGTCACCTCGAAGCTGCTGCCGCTGATGCCGGAGAAGCTCGGCGGTTTCCGCACGTGGCTCGCGGTCAACCTGTACTGGAACCAGCCGGATGCCGCCAACATCACGCAGATGATCAAGCTGATCCTGCGCGACCTGTTCAGGGCCCCGCTGGACGTCGCACCGGTCGCGATCATCCCGACCATGGGCTGCTGGGACCCGGTGACCGGCCAGATGTTTGCCGACCCGCCGGCCTACCTGAAATGGGCGACGCGGCAGGGGCGCTATCGCAAGGGCCAGCCGCTCGTTGCGGTGCTCGGCATCCGCAAGCACGTCGTGCAGCGCCTCGACTACCTGCGCCAGCTCACCGCGGGCATCGAGGCCCGCGGCATGGCGGTGCTCCCGGTGTTCGTCTCCGGCATCGAGGCGCACGTGGCGGTGCGCGAGTGGCTCGCCGCGCAGCCGATCGACGCCTTCATCTCGACCATGGGTTTCTCGATCGTCGGCGGACCCGCGTCGTCGACCAAGCCTGGCCACTATCACGAGACCGCGGCGGACATGCTCGCAAAGCTCGACGTGCCCTACGTGGTCGCGCAGCCGCTGCTGATGCAGGAGGAGCGCGAGTGGCACGAGCGCGGGGTCGGCCCGATGCAGTCGGTGGTCATGTACGACCTGCCGGAGATGGATGGGGTCTCGAGCACGGTGGCGCTCGGCGCCATCAAGGACGGCGAACTCACCACGGTGCCGGACCGCGTGTCGCGCGCCATCGACCAGGTCGAGGGCTGGATCCGCCTGCGGCGCAAGCCGGCGGCCGAGCGTCGCGTCGCCATCGTGCTCTACAACTTCCCCCCTGGGCTCGGCAAGGCTGGCACGGCTGCCCTGCTCGACGTGCCGGCCTCGGTCGTCGCGCTGATGAAGCGCCTGAGGAGCGAGGGATACTCGATCGGTCGGGCGCCTCTGGAGCCGGCTGAACTGACCGGGCGCATCGAACTCGTCAGCCGGGGCGAGGGCGGTCACGCGCTGCCGGTCGCCGAGTATCGCCGCCTGCTCGCGCCGCGCGCCGCCGATCGCATCGATCGCTACTGGGGCGCCGCGCCGGGTGACATCGCGGCCGCGGGCCGCGACGCGATCCGGCTCGACACACTCGAGTTCGGCAACGTCATGGTCGGCCTGCAGCCGCCGATGGGCGTGCCGGGCGACCCGATGAAGCTGCTGTTCGACAGGACCTTCACGCCGCATCACCAGTTCGCGGCCTTCTATGCGTGGCTGCGGCACGGCTGGAAGGCCGACGCGGTGATCCACGTGGGCATGCACGGCACGGCCGAGTGGATGCCGGGACTGCAGGGGGCGCTGACGGCCGACTGCTGGCCCGACCAGCTCATGGGCGGCGTCCCGCACCTGTATCTGTATCCGCTCAACAACCCCGCGGAGGCGGCCATCGCGCGTCGCCGCAGCTACGCGACGATCGTCAGCCACGCTGTGCCGCCCTACGCCCGGGCCGGCCTGTACAAGCAGCTCGCGCAGGCGCGCACACGCCTCGGCGACGAAGCGGACACGCTCGAGGGCGCGCTTCCGGAGCTGCCGCGTCGTGCCGACGAAGCCGTGCCGGAGTACCGCGGCCGCGTGGCCGCGTGGCTGGACCACATCGAGCAGCGGCTGATCCTCGACGGCATGCACGTGTTCGGCCAGGCGCCGGATCGGGCGCGCACCCGCACGCTGGTCGAGGCCGCCATGGACGTGCCGCGGCGCGGCGTGCCCGGCCTGTCGTCCGTGATCGCGCGCGGCGGGCTCGACGAGCCGGCCGCGCGCGGATTGCGCGACGCGCTGATCGATCGCAGCGTGATGGGACGCGAGGATCCGGCGCGCGTCTGGTCCGCGCTCGTCGCCACCCCGCCTCCGGCCGATCTCGCGCAGTACGTCGCCGAGGGCCGCGGCATCGTCACCGGCATGTCGCGCTGCGGCGAGGAACTCGATGCGGTGGTGCATGCGCTCGACGGCGGCTACATCCGGCCCGCCTACGGTGCCGACCCGGTGCGCTCGGGCGCCGGCGCGCTGCCCTCTGGGCGGAACATCCACGGCATCGACCCGTGGCGGCTGCCGACCGACGTCGCGCTCGAGCGCGGTCGGCGCATGGCGGACCTGCTGCTGGAGCAGCATCGTGCGCAGCACGGCGACTACCCGCGCACGGTCGCGCAGGCGCTGTGGGCCATGGACACGATCAAGAGCGAGGGCGAAGGCATCGGCGTGGTGCTCGGCCTGGTTGGCGCGGAGCCTGAGCGCGACGGCCAGGGCAAGATCTTCCGCTTCAACCTGATCCCCCTCGAACGCCTGGGGCGGCCGAGGGTCGACGTGCTGCTCGACGTGTCCTCGGTGTTCCGCGACACCTTCCAGATGAGCCTTGACCTGATGGACGACCTGTTCCGTCGCGCGGCCGCGGCCGACGAGCCTGCGGAACTCAACTTCATTCGCGGCAACACGCGGGCGTTCGTGGCGCAGGGACGCAGCGAGGAGGAGGCGACGGCCAGGATCTTCACCCAGGCCAAGGGCCTCTACGGCACGGGCGTCGACGAGCTCGTCGAGGAGACCCAGTGGGAGGAGTCCTCGCAGCTGGCCGACATGTACACGAGGCGCAACGCGCATGCCTACGGCGGCGGCCGCGATGGCGTGGCTGCGCCCGAGGTGCTGCGCGGGATGCTGGGCACGGTGGACCACGTCTTCCAGGCGATCGACTCGGTCGAGTACGGCCTCACCGACATGACGCACTACTACGGCCACAGCGGTGCGATGCAGCTCGCGGCCTCCAAGGCGCGCGGCGGCCCGGTGTCGCTCAGCTATGCCGAGAGCTACACCGGCGAGGTGCGCGTCAACGGGTCGGCCGACCTGCTGCGCGTCGAGGCGCGAGCCAAGCTGCTGAACCCGAAGTGGTACGAGTCGATGCTGGCCCACGGCCACGCCGGGGCGGCCGAGATCGGCAACCGCTTC
>JBIIDW010000389.1:0-3298 GCA_044238215.1 Steroidobacteraceae bacterium | reverse complement strand
CGAATCCAGCCAACGCAAGCTCCGACGCGCGCGCCATCAGTGACGGCAGGTCCTCGTCGTCAGCCAGCAGCAGCGCCTGCTCCGCCGGCAACGGCTCGGCGCCGAGGTCGGCCGGCACGTCGATGTCGTGCGAGAGGCCGGAGAGCTCGAGGGTCGCCACACGCAGTCCGGCGGCGCGCGCGGCAGCCACGTGGCGCCTCGCGCTGTCCGGCCCATAATGAGGTTCGATGCGCGCGGGCAGACTCAGCCACAACGCATTGGTGCCCTGCCCCCGGCGGTCCGGGACCACGACCACGTCGGCGGATTCCGCTGCCGCGAGGACGCGTTCGAACTCGGCCGAGGTGGCGCGGGGTGCATCCGCTGCGACCACCAGCGCCCCGTCGGCACGGGCCGACAGCCGTGCCAGCGCCAGCGAGACCGCCTCGTTGAGCCCGCGGGCCTCGTCATGGATCACCTCGACGCCAGGCGGCAACCGCAACCCCGCGTCCGGCGTGACCACGACGACGGTACCGATGCCGCGCGCCGCGCGCAGCGCGCCCAGCACGCGCTCGAGCATGCCCTGCACCAGCGAGGCGCGACGCGGCGGCGACATCACGCCGGCGAGCCGCGACTTGCCTTCGCCGGGCGCACGCACGGGTACGATCGCGACGGTGTTCACGGGCGCCGCCCCGGGCCCGCACCGGAGCGGGCGATCGACGCGGCGAAATCCAGCACCTCGGCGGCGAGGCGCTGCCGGTCGGCCAGGGTGCGCATCAGCGTGTTGGTCTCGAGGATCCGCAGTCCGTCGTGACGGGATTCCGGCGCGTCGCCTGCGTCGACGACGAGCCCGTCGATCAGGTCGGCGTAGTGCTCGGCGATGCTGCGCGAGCCCGCCTCGATACCGAGTTCGCGCATGATCTTGGCCGTGGGGCCCTTGACCGCGCGCCCGCCGATCAGCGGCGAGATCGCCACCACCGGGGCGCGGCATGCCCGCAGCGCCGCGCGCAGGCCGGGCACGGCGAGCACGGGGTCGATGCTGAGGTAGGGATTAGACGGGCAGATCACGACGGCCTCGAGGCGGGGACTGGCCAGCGCCGCGAGGACCTCGGGCGTGGGCCGCGCACTTTCAGCACCGGCGTAGCGGATGCCACGGACAACCGGCTCGCAGCGCAGGCGGACGAAATAGTGCTGGAATTCCAGCGGTCCGTCGACCGTGTCCAGCAGGGTCGCGACCGGGTCGTCGCTCATCGGCAGCAGGCGGGAATGCAGCCCGAAGCGGGCGGCCAGGTCCGCCGTGACGGCCGTCAGGCGCTCGCCCGCAGCCAGGCGGGCCGTGCGCTCCAGATGCAGCGCGATGTCCCGGTCGCCGAGCATGAACCAGGACGGTCCGCCGAGGCGGCGCAATTCATCGAGCACGCCGAAGGATTCGTCGGCCCTCCCCCAGCCCTGCGTGGCGTGCACCGCCCCGGCGAGCGTGTACATCACGGTGTCGAGGTCGGGACAGATGCAGAGCCCGAGGTGGCGGAAGTCGTCGCCCGTGTTCACCAGCACGCCGAGCTGCCCGGGCGGCAGGCAGCGGTCGAGGCCGAGCGCCAGCTTGGCGCCACCGACACCGCCGGAGACCGCCAGGACCTTGCAGGAATCACTCACGGCAACTCACCGGAAAAGATCCTCGGCGACGGGCCGTATCAGCGGACCTGAACCGGTCGGCGCGGCGTGCCACGAAACTCCGCGGACGTGGACGACAGGAGTACCCTCGGCGCCCTCGCCCATCGCGAGGCCCGCGGCCGCCGCGACGCCATCGGCGAGCGCCACCTGGGTGACCTGCATCACCCGTCCGTGGCGGTCACGCTCGCCGCGGCGGTCGACCACGGCGGGCAGTCCCCACACGCCGAGCGCGACGTTGACCGTGCCCTGCCGCCACGGCCTGCCGAAGCTGTCGCTGACGATCACCGCCGGCCAGCCCTCGCCGGCCGCGCCCAGCGCTTCGCCGAGCCGGCGCGCCGAGGCGTCGGGATCCTCGGGCAGCAGCAGCACGCGTTCGTCGCTCGCTGCGCCGTCGGCGGGCAGGTTGGAGCGGTCGATGCCCGCGTTGGCCATGACGTGGCCCAGGCGGTGGCGCGTGACGAGCACGTTGGCGACCGCACGGACGACTTCGCAGGATTCACGGAGGACGAGTTCCACGAATCGCGGATCCTTGCAGACGATCGCGGCGAGTTCCGCGGCACGCGGCGACGGCTCGACGTCGGCGAGGCGCACATAGCGGCCCTCGGCCTTCGAGACGACCTTCTGCGCCACCACGACGACGTCGCCGCCGCGCAGCGCGATGCCCGACTGCAGCAGGCCGCGCCGGATCGCCCCGGCCAGGTCGTCGCCGGGACCGATCTCGGGCAGGCCCTCGAGCGCGCGGAATTCGAGCGCCGCCGGCGCCATTCAGCCCGCCGCGGGCGGCTTGAGCTCACCGGTGATGCGGATGCCGGCGCCGTCTGCGCCGTAGGTCTTGTTGAGGAATATGAGTACGGAAGTGAGGGCCTCCGCCGACGCGGAGTTCGCCAGCGCGCCGCCGTGCAGGCCCCGCAGGCCGCAATGTTCCACGAGCCGCAGCACGACTTCGCGCGCCGCCCGCTCGTCGCCGAAGACCAGCACGTCGCACTCGACGACGCCGTCGCGCGCCAGCTTGTGCGCGGCCACATTGTGGAAGGCGGAGGTCATCCGCACTCCTTCGCCGAGGATCCGCTGGGCCCGCACCGCCGCGCTGCCTTCGGGAGGCAGCTGCACTCGCATCACTTTCGGCGGTACCAGCGGCACGGTCGTGTCGACGACGACTTTGCCGGCGAGGACCGGCGCGATGTCGCGCAGGGTCGGCTCCTGGGATGCAAACGGCACCGTGACGATGACGACGCTGGCGGCCGTGGCGGCCTCCAGGTTCGTCCCCGAGCCGACGCCCCGCCCAGCCTCCGCGCCGAGCGCGTCAGCCGCCGCGCGCGCGCGCGCGGCGTCTCGCGAGCCGATGACCACCTCCACGCCCGACAGGACGAGCCGGCGCGCGATCGCACCGCCCAGCTCACCGGTACCACCGATCACGGCCACGACCTGCTGCTGTTCCGACATCCCTGTCCACTCCTGCGCCTGTGCCCCGACTCCCGCCGATTGTATCGCTGCAGGCGTGCGCGCGCCGGGCGGCGCGTGGTGCTCAGCCGACCACGGCCATCACCAGGTCGGCGACATTCGTACCGGTCGGTACGGTGGTGAACAGGTCGCCGCTGGCGGCCAGAACGGGTTGCGAGTCGTTGGCCGCGAGCCGCCTCGCGGGCTCCAG
>JBIIDW010000388.1:0-3303 GCA_044238215.1 Steroidobacteraceae bacterium | reverse complement strand
AGCACACGATCGAGTACTTCAAGCGGTTCGCGGGCTGAGCATGGGCCTCCTGGAGAAAGTCCGCGCCGGAGACCGCCTGGGCGGCGGCGCGCTGCGCTGGTTTCCGGCGCCGCCGGTACCCGCCGCGTGGCAGCTGTCTGCGGACGATCTCGAGGGGCTCGAGATCCTCTGGCCGGAGCGCTACGGCTGCTCCTACGCGCAGATCTGGGTGGCACACCTGTTCCACGGGCTGCAGCGCCACTTACCGGTGCGGCGCGCGGAGATACCTCAGTACGGTGGCGAGACCGGGCCCGTGGCGTTCCGCGTGCGCGTGCGCGGCCGCTGGCACGACGTGGCGGTCAGCCCGAACGACAGCACCACGCTCGATCACGACTTCGCCGATCGATGGGCGGTGCTGTTCAAGATGCAGTACCGCAACGAGGGCTACGCGGCGGACCAGGTGGTGCCGGGCGGCTACACCGCCGACAGTCTCTGGATCCACCTGATGCAGCGCGGCCTGCGGCGCGAACGCGACCGCCAGCACTTCGTGCACGGTGTGCACGCGCGCTTCGGCACGCGCTTCGCGCGTGACGTGCGCGGGCCGGCGATGGCGCGGCTGGCCTCGCAGGACCGGTTCGCGTTCACGGGCGGCGGCAAGCTGATCGGCTACCGCGACTTCCTGCGCGAGGTTGCGCGAGCCCAGGTGTGTGTCGACCTGCCCGGCAACGGCCCGTTCTGCTTCCGGCTGGTGAACTACCTGGCCATAGGCGCCTGCATCGTCGCGTACCCGCACGCCGCTCGGCTGCCGATGCCGCTCGAGGACCGGGTGCACGTGGCGTTCACGCAGCCTGACCTCTCGGACCTGGTCAGCCTGTGCCGGCACTACGTCGAGCGGCCCAGCGAGCGCGAGGCGATGCGCGTGGCGGCGCAGCGCTATTACGACGACTACCTGCACCCCGCCAACCTGGCCGCGTACTACCTGCGCACGCTGGTCGACCGGCTGGGCTGAGGCCGGCCACGCGGCGCTCGACGCGTCGCGCGTATTGATTTAACTTAAGCCCACGCCCGGCCTGAATAACAACAACAATCGTGCCGGGCGGCCACGATGAAATTTCGTTGCCTGCCCCTCGTCACGCCCGCACGCAATCCTGTGCGCCCCGTCGCAAGTTCCGCGTGCAAGCAATTGAGTTGCATCAGGCTTTCGAGGCGGGGGTCCTAGACTCGTGGGTGTGGTTGCACTCCCCAACATAGGCCTGGGCGAAGTCGTCGGCGGCAGCGTGCTGCGCTGGCTGCCGGTCCCGGAAACGCCGCCGGCCTGGAAGGTCAGCGACGAGGAACTCGAGGACGTCGAGATCCTCTGGCCGTCGCGCATGGGCTGGGAGCCGGGCTGGTGCTGGGTCTCGCCGCTCTACTACAGCCTGCGCCGCAGGGTACGCGTGCGCGAGGTCGACCTGCCGCAGTCCGGCGAGGCCGGGCCGCTTGGCCTGTGCGTGCTGATCCGCGGGCGTGCCCACGACGTCGGCGTCAGCTATTCCGACAACAAGGACACCGACTTCGACGAGCCCGGGCGCTTCGATCTGCTGTTCAAGATGCAGTTCCGGAACGAGGGTTACGACGAGCCGTGGATCGTGCCGGGCGGCTACGTCGCCGACAGCCTGTGGATCCACGGCATGGTGCCGACGCTGCGCAAGGTGCGCGACCGCCAGGACTTCGAGCACCAGGTATACGGGCGCTTCGGCATGCGCTTCGGCGCCGACGTGCGTGGGCGCGCGCTGGAGATCCTCACGCGGCAGAACCGCTTCGGGTTCACGGGCGGCGGCAAGCTGATCAACTACCGCGAGTTCCTCGGCGAGGTGGCCCGCGCGGGCATCTGCATCGACCTGCCGGGCAAGGGGCCGTTCTGCTTCAGGCTGGTCAACTACCTCGGCGTGGGCGCCTGCACGATCGCGTTCCCGCACGCCGCGCGGCTGCCGGTGCCGCTCGAGGACGGGGTGCACATCGCCTACGCCCGCCCCGACATGTCGAACCTGGTGGAACTCTGCGAGCACTACCTGAGCCACCCGGACGAGCGCGAGAAGATGCGGCTCGCGGCGCAACAGTATTATGATTCGTACCTGCATCCGGCGAATCTCACTTCCTACTACCTGCGGACGATGCTCGACCGCCTGAGCTGACCTGCATGCGCGCGATCGTGACGATGCTCGTCTCGCCCCTGGGCGCGGCCCTTGCGCTGTGGCTGCTCGCCCTGCTTCTGGAGTCCGCGAGGGCCTGGCGGTCGTCGCGCGCCGTCGCGCTGCTCGGCTTCAGCTGGCTGCTGATGTGGTCGATGCCGACGCCCAGCCTCGCGCTGCGTGAGCGCCTCGAGAAGGACTACCCGCCGGTCGAGGCCGCCGCGCTGCCCGCGGCGCCCGCCATCGTGCTGCTGGCGGGCGGTGCCGACCCGCCGGTGCCGCCGCGCGCCGATCCCAACCTGTTCTCATCCGCCGACCGGATGTGGTTCGCGGCGCGCCTCTACCGTGCCGGCAGGGCGCCGCTGGTCGTGCTCAGCGGCGGCGCGGATCCGGCGCGCAGCCCGACCTCTGAGGCCGAGGCCATGCAGCGGCTGCTGCGCGACTTCGGGGTGCCGGACTCCGCCATGCTGCTCGAGACCGCGAGCCGCACCACCGGCGAGAACGCGCAGTTCACCGCCCAGCTGCTCGGCGAGCGGCGGATCGGTCGCGTGCTGCTGGTGACCTCGGCGCTGCACATGGAGCGCGCGAAGCGCGAGTTCGAGGCGGCCGGCATCGAGGTCATTCCGGCGCCCACCGACCACGAGGGCGTGGCGCCCCCCGCGGGTCTGCGCGGTTGGCTGCCCGACAGCGGGGCGCTGGACGGCAGCAGCCGCGCCTTCAAGGAACTCGTGGGCCGCCAGGCCGTCGGTCGCTGAGCGCCGCTTGGCGATCCGCGCCTTCCGTCGGGCCGACCTGGACGCGCTCGTCGGCGCGTCGCAGCTGGCGCCGCGGCGGCGCTTGAACCTGAACGTGCACCGCACGGCCGACGACCCGTGCCAGCGGCTCTTCAATGCCGTGGAGCCGGAGAGCTACATCCGTCCGCATCGCCACGCGCACCCCGCGCTCGCCGAGACGATGGTCGCCATCCGCGGCGCGTTCCTGCTCGTGGAGTTCGACGACGACGGCGGCATCTCGGACTCGGTGGCGCTCGCTGCGCCCGGGTCGCCGCGTCACGCGGAGGCAGCTGTCGTGGTCGAGCTCGCGCCGGGCACCTGGCACACGGTGGTGGCGCTCGAGCCCGGATCGATCTTCTTCGAAACCAAGGCCGGCCCGT
>JBIIDW010000387.1:0-3304 GCA_044238215.1 Steroidobacteraceae bacterium | reverse complement strand
ATCGGCCTCGAGCCCCTTCACCGCAGGACCGAGGATGAACTGCTGGCTCTCGCAGACTCGCGCGATGGCGGCGTCCAGTTCGGGCTTCAGCGCCAGATACTGGGGTTTGAGGTCGAGCAGTGAAACCTTCATCTTCGGCTCCCGGGCGGCCGTGGCGGCACGCAGGTGTTTCGGCGATTCGATAGAATAACGCTGCAACTGCCCGCCCGGCAGGGTTTCAGGAGTGCGCGTGCGCCCTGCGTCGACCCCGAGGAGCCTCGCCTCCACCCTCCTGCTCGTCGCACTGGCGACCCCGTCGGGCGCCTTCGCCGATGCCTGGGTCGCGCCCGATCGCGAGCGCGTGCGGCTCGCGCTGGAGCAGCTGGTCGACGACGGCGTGATCTCGCTGCCCATGCTTTCCTGGCCGATCTCGCGCCGCGAGCTCTCGCTCGCGCTCGATGCCGCCCGCGCGACCGGCGACGACGATCCGTCCACGCTCGCGGCGATCGCGGAGCTCACGGCGGAGCTCGGGCCGGCACGGCGCGAATGGTCCCTGGCCGCGGGCGATCCCGCCCGGCTGCGCGGCTTCGAGAACGCCCCTCGCGAGGACGCCGAGGCGGCCATCGCGTGGCGCTGGCGCGGCGAGGGCCGCCTGTCGGGCGAGCTGCACGCGCGCGTGGTCGCGTCCCCCGAGGACGGCCAGCAGCTGCGGCCCGACGGCAGCTACCTCGCCGCCCGCAGCGGGAACTGGCTGTGGTCGGCGGGCTGGCAGGACCGCTGGTGGGGCCCCGGCCGCTACGGCAGCCTGGAGTTTTCCAGCAACGCCCGACCGGTATTTGCGCTCTCCGTCGACCGCGAAACCTCGATCCCCTTCGAGACGAAGTGGCTCAGCTGGATGGGCCACTGGACGCTCGGCACCTTCATCGGTGCGCTCGAGGGTGATCGCCCCGACAGCGACCACGCGCTGCTCTGGGGCTTGCGCGCGGCCATCCGCCCGCTCCCGGGGCTCGAGCTCAGCGTGACTCGCAACGCGCAGTTCTGCGGCGACAAGCCGCCGTGCAGCCTGTCGGCGTTCTGGGACGTGGTTGCCGGCAACGACAACCAGGGCGAGAACGTCCGGCCCGAGGACGAGCCCGGCAACCAGCTGGCCACGCTGGAAGCGCGCTGGGGCGGCCGGATCGCGCGGGTCCCGGTCGCCATCTACTGGCAACGCACCGGCGAGACCATCGACAACAGGATCCCGCGACCGCTGCGGAACATGGACCTGGTCGGTCTTTCGACCTGGGGCGACACCGACAAGGGCCTGCGCTGGCGGGCGACCATGGAGTTCTCGGAGACCACCTGCGCCGACGAGGACGCGGTGGACGCGGTACGCGGCGACTGCGTCGCCTACGAGAACCTGCTGTTCACCGGTGGCTACCGCTACCGTGGCCGCGCGCTGGGGCACAGCACGGACGGCGACTCCCGTCAGTGGGTGCTGGGTCTGGCCGCGAGCGAGACCGGTGGCCGCCACTGGGCGCTGGGCCTGCGCCGCGCCGAGATCAACCGGATACCCGGCGCCAACCACCCGCTGCACAGCGTCTCCACGGTGCCGGCGATCTGGTACGTGGGCGAGGCACGCGTCGAGCAGCCGATCGGCCGCGCCCGGGTGGAGCTGTCGCTCGCGGTGGAGCGCAAGACCGACGAGCTGACCTCGCGCACGGTCAACGAGCCGAAGGGCTACCTGCGCTGGACGCGCGCGTTCTGATCAGACTTTGTAGTACTCCCGGTACCACTCGACGAAGCGGCGCACGCCCTCCTCGACCGGCGTGGCCGGCTTGTAGCCCACGTCGCGCACCAGGTCGTCGACGTCGGCGTAGGTGTCGGGCACGTCGCCCGCCTGCAGCGGCAGCAGGTTCCGCTGGGCCTTGACCCCGAGGCAGTCCTCGAGCACCTCGATGTACCGCAGCAGCTCCACCGGCGCGTTGTTGCCGATGTTGTAGATGCGGAACGGCGCCTTGCTGGTGGCCGGGTCCGGCTGGTCGCCGTTCCACTGCGGGTTCGGCTGCGCGACCCGCTCGCAGGCGCGCACGACGCCCTCGGCGATGTCCTCGACGAAGGTGAAGTCGCGCTTGTGGTGGCCGTGGTTGAAGACGTCGATGGGCTTGCCCGCGAGCATGTTCTTCGCGAACAGGAACAGCGCCATGTCCGGCCGGCCCCACGGGCCATAGACCGTGAAGAAGCGCAGCACCGTGACCGGCAGGCCGAACAGTGCCGCGTAGTTGTGGCCCATCAGTTCGCCGGCCTTCTTGGTCGAGGCGTAGAGCGACAGCGGATGGTCGACGCCGCGGTGCGGCGAGAACGGCATGTTGGTGTTCATGCCGTAGACGGAACTCGTCGAGGCGAACACCAGGTGCTCGACGCCGGTGTGGCGGCAACCCTCGAGTACGTTGACCGTGCCGGTGACGTTGCTGTCGACGTAGGCGTGCGGGTTGGTGAGCGAGTAGCGCACCCCAGCCTGGGCCGCCAGATGGATCACCCGGGCAAACCGCTCGCCCTCGAAGAGCGACTTCATGCCCTCGCGGTCCGCTAGATCGAGCTTGACGAAGCTGAAGCCGGGCAGCTTCTGCAGCAGCGCCAGGCGCCCGAGCTTCAGGTTGACGTCGTAATAGTCGTTGAGGTTGTCGAGACCCACGACCTCATGGCCGCGCTCGATGAGCTTGCGCGTGGTGTGGGAGCCGATGAACCCGGCGGCGCCGGTGACGAGGACCTTCACAGGCGGCCGTCCGTTTCACCGGCCCTGAACACGTGCTTGATGTCGTAGACGACGTGATTGCGGCGACACAGGCGCCGCACGCCCTTGATGCCCAGCTTGCGGAATTCCTCGTGGCCGACCGCGGCCACGACCGCGTCATAGCGCCCGGCGCGCAGGGTCCTCGCGAGCTTGATTCCGTACTCGTGCTCCGTCTCGGCCGGGCTGGCCCAGGGGTCGTAGACCTCGACCTTCGCGCCGAACTTGCCGAGCTCCCTGACCACGTCGGCGACCTTGGAGTTGCGGATGTCGGGGCAGTTTTCCTTGAAGGTCATGCCCAGCACCAGCACGCGCGAGTCCTTGACGTGGATCTTCTTGCTGTTCATCAGCTTGACGACCTCGCCTGCCACGTACAGCGCCATGTTGTCGTTGAGGCGCCGCCCGGCCAGGATCATCTCGGGGTGGTAGCCGACCTCCTGCGCCTTGTGCGTCAGGTAGTAGGGATCGACGCCGATGCAGTGACCGCCGACCAGGCCCGGGCGGAACGGCAGGAAGTTCCACTTGGTGCCCGCCGCGACCAGCACCTCCTCGGTG
>JBIIDW010000386.1:0-3305 GCA_044238215.1 Steroidobacteraceae bacterium | reverse complement strand
GCATTTTCGTGCTGACCGCCGAGGCCGCGCAGAAGGCCGGACCCGGCATGATGGTGTCCTTCGTCATCGCCGGCTTCGTCTGCGCGGTAGCCGCGCTCTGCTACGCGGAACTGGCCTCGATGGTGCCGGTGTCCGGCTCGGCCTACACTTATTCCTACGCGGTGCTCGGTGAACTGGTCGCCTGGGTCGTGGGCTGGGCCCTGATCCTCGAATATGCCGTCGCCGCCAGCGCGGTCTCGGTCGGGTGGTCCAACTATTTCGTCGGCCTTCTCGAACGGAGCCTCGGCATCGACGTGCCGGATGCCCTCAGCAAGGGCCCGTTCGCGGGCGGCCTGATGAACGTACCAGCCGCGGTGATCGCGCTGCTCGTGACCGGCCTGCTCGTCATCGGCACCCGCGAGAGCGCGCGCATCAACACGGTGCTGGTCGCCATCAAGGTCGCGGCGCTCACGGTCTTCGTGATCCTTGCGATCCCCGTCGTCAAGGGCGAGAACTTCGAGCCCTTCGCGCCCAACGGCTTCTGGGACGCGACCGGCCTCGGCATCGCCGGTGCGGCGGCCTCGATCTTCTTCGCGTACGTCGGCTTCGACGCGGTCTCGACGGCCGCCGAGGAGACCAAGAACCCGCAGCGCAACGTGCCTTTCGGCCTCATCGGCAGCCTGGCGATCTGCACCGTGTTCTACCTGCTGGTGGCGGGCGGCGTGGTCGGCTCGGTTGGCGCCCAGCCCGTCACCGACCTGGCGGGCCAGGCGATCGCGCCGGGCAGCAAGGCGATGGCGGAGGCCTGTGCACGCCCTGAAAATGCGGAACAGGTCGTCTGCAGCGGCGAGCCGCTGGCGCAGGTACTCGACCAGCTGGGCTGGAAGACCGTCTCCCAGCTGATCGGCCTCGCCGCGTTCCTGGCTTTGCCTTCGGTCATCCTGATGATGCTGTTTGGCCAGACCCGCATTTTCTTCGTGATGGCGCGCGACCGGCTGCTGCCGTTCAGCGAGTCGCTCAGCAAGGTGCACCCGCGCTACGGCACGCCCTACGTCGTCACGATCATCACCGGCCTCGCTGTCACGGTGTTCTCCGCGTTCTTCCCCGTGGGCGTGCTGGCCGACATCTCCAACAGCGGCACGCTGTTCGCGTTCCTTGCGGTGTCGATCGGCGTGATGGTCCTGAGAATGCGCGAGCCGAACCGGCCGCGACCGTTCCACACCCCGGCGATCTGGGTGGTCGGGCCGCTGTCCCTGCTCGGTTGCGGTTTCCTGTTCTTCTCGCTGCCTCCCGCGACGCAGCTGACGTTCCTCTACTGGAGCGCAGCCGGCCTCGTGATCTACTTCCTCTACGGGTTCCGCAAGAGCCCGCTGGCGACCCGGAATGGCAACGGGGGTTGATGCCCGGCTCGCCAACCGGATCCTCGCGGGTCTCGCCGCCGGCGCCGTCGCCGGCGCCGCGGTCCTGCGGATCGGGGAGCGGGCGCCGGCGGTACTCGAGGGGGCGAGGGCGCTGTCGACCACCATCCTGGACCCGCTGGGCCAGGTGTTCCTGCGCATGCTGTTCTTCGTCGTCATGCCGCTGGTGTTCGCCTCGCTGGCGGCCGGCGTGGCGCAGCTCGGGGACCTCTCGAAGCTGGGCCCGCTGGCGGGTCGCACGTTCACGATGTTCTTCCTGAACATGTCGGTGGCCGTGCTGCTCGGCATGGCCATGATGAACGTGGTGCAGCCCGGCGCCGTGATCGACCCGGACACGCGCGCGCGACTGGTCGAGGAATACGGCGGCGCCTCGGCGAAGCACATCGAGCGGCAGGCGCAGCAGCCCGAGATGACGCCGCAGACCATCGTCGACATGTTCATGCCGCGGAACCTTCTCGGCAGCGTCGCCGGCACCGACCGGAACATGCTCGGGGAGGTGCTGCCGCTGATCCTGTTCGCGATCCTGGTCGGTGCGGCGGCGATCCGGCTCGCCGGCGCACGCCAGCAGCAGCTGCTGTCTGCGCTCGATCTCGTCAACGACCTGATGACCGGCATCGTGCATTTCGCGCTGCGCCTGGCGCCCTATGCAGTGCCGGCGATGATCTTCAGCGTCGTCGTCAAGATCGGCTGGGACATCCTCGCCGCGCTCGGGCTGTTCGTCGTCTCCTGCATCGCGGTGATGCTGCTGCACCTGTTCGGCACGATGTCGGCGTGGCTGCGATTCTTCTCCCGCTATCGCCCGATCGCCTTCTGGCGTGCCGCCCGGCCCGCGCTCGTCACTGCCTTCTCGACGAGTTCAAGCAATGCGACGCTTCCCGCTGCACTCGCGGTCGCGCGCGAGGACCTGCGTATCCGGCCCACGACGGCAGGCTTCGTGCTGCCGCTGGGCACCACCATGAACATGGCGGGCACGGCGCTCTACGAGGGCTGCGTCGTGCTGTTCGTCGCGCAGGTGTTCGGCATCGAACTCGGCCTGGCTCAGCAGGCCACGCTGCTGCTGCTCGCCGTGCTCGGCGCCGTGGCTGTGGCAGGCATCCCAGGAGGATCGTTGCCGATCATCGCGGGGCTGCTCGTGACCTTCGGCATCCCGCCGGAGGGCATCGGCGTGGTGCTCGGCGCCGACCGGCTGCTCGACATGACCCGAACCATGGTCAATGTCGGCGCCGACCTCGCCACCACGGCGGTCGTGGATGGACGCGACCCACCAGCCGCCTGAGCCCGGCCCGGCCTGGCGAGTCCGGTGGATGGCACGCGCGCCGCTGATCGCTCCGGCGGTCGCCTGGCTCGTCTACGCCCTGCTGGAAGCCGCTGCGCTGGGCGGGGTGTCCGGGTCGGTGCTGGCCGCCCTGGCGCTGGTCGGTGCCGTGCTGGCGGCGGTCCACCACGCAGAGGTGGTCGCGCATCGCGTCGGCGAGCCGTTCGGCACGGTGGTCCTCGCGATTGCCGTCACGATCATCGAGGTCTCGCTGGTCGTCTCCCTGATGTTCGTCGCCGGCGAATCCGCACCCGCGCTGGCGCGCGACACCGTATTCGCGGCGGTGATGCTGATCCTCACCGGCATGGTGGGCCTGTGCCTGCTGTCCGGCGCGGTGCTGCACGGCGAGCAGGCCTACGAGCAGCGGGGCGTCAGTGCCGCGCTCGCCGTGCTGGCCTCGCTGACCGTACTCGCGCTGGTCCTGCCCAACTACACCACTACGGTTGCAGGTCCCTACTATTCGAGCGGCCAGCTGGTGTTCGTCGCGGTCGTCTCGCTGCTGCTCTACGGCACGTTCCTGCTGGTCCAGACCGTGCGGCACCGCGACTACTTCCTGCGACCGTCGAGCTATGGCAAAGACGCCGCGACCCACC
>JBIIDW010000385.1:0-3313 GCA_044238215.1 Steroidobacteraceae bacterium | reverse complement strand
GGCCAGGGCCGGCCTGGCGGCGAGCAGCCGGTCGGCGGCGGCGAACAGCGGCGCGAGTTCGCCAGCGGATGCCCACCCCTCGGCAGGCTCGAAGGCCGCGAGCTCGCGCAGGCGCTCAGCGCTGGCCGCGACGCGGTCGAGGGCCGCGACCTCGCCAGCGCGCGCAGGCTGCGCGCTGCGCGACAGGTCCTGGAGAGCGGCCAGCGCCGCCGGCGCACGCGTCACGGCAGCGGGGCTCCAGAGGAAGCCCGCGGTCGCGGCGAGCACGAGCAGCGCGGCGAGGCCCAGCAGCGCAGGAATGCTGCGGACGAAGCGCGCGCTGGTCTCCGGAGGGGCGTCGGTCGTCATGGGCGGCTCATCGTCGGAACGGGGCGATTCATGCGGCGGCATCCTGGAAGGCAGGGCTCTCGACGAGGGTGCGCAGGGATAGCACCGGCCACAGCTCGTCGCCGCGCCGGAAGGCACCAGCCAGGTAGCGGCCGCAGCGCACCACGGTGGGCGGCACGTCGCCGCTGAACTCCGCTTCGGCGAACCGTCGGAACCCCAGCACCTCGTCGACCAGCAGCCCCGCGGGAATCTCACGGTGATTGACCACGACGATGCGCGTGGCGCGCGAGGGCGGCGTCGGCCCACTGCCGAGGAACTGCCGCAGGTCGACGACGGGCAGCAGCTGGCCCCGCACGTTCGCGATACCCTTCAGCCAGCCGCGGGCGCCGGGCACCCGCGTCAGCGCCGCCGGCATGCCGAGCACTTCGCGCGTCTCCTCGCGGGCCACCAGGTAGGTTTCGCCGGCCATGCGCAGCGCGATGCCGACCCACTCGCGCGCGGCGGCGCCCGAGCCGCCCGCCTGCGCCGACAGGGCACGGCCGCGGCGCTCCAGCTCGACCAGCAGGTCGTACGGCTGCTCGCGCAGCGCCCGGAGTGCGGAACCGCTGGTCACGGCCGCCTCAGGCCGCCAGCGTCGACTGCGCCTTGGCCACGAGGTCGTCGGGGGAGAAAGGCTTGACCATGTAGTCGACCGCACCCTGGCGCAGTCCCCAGATCCTGTCCGTTTCCTGTCCCTTCGAGGTGACCATGACGATGGGAATACCGCTGGTGTCGGGGTCGTTGGTCAGCGTGCGGGTCGCCTGGTAGCCGTTCATGCCGGGCATGACGATGTCCATGAAGATCAGGTCCGGGCGCATCTCGCGCGCCAGCCGGATGCCCTCGGCGCCGTCGCTGGCCACGGCGGTGCGGTAACCGTGCCGCTGCAGCGCAGTCTGCATGACGTGCACCTCGGTCGGCGAATCGTCGACGATGAGGATCAGCTTCACGCGGGCCTCCCGACCTGGGACTCGATCGCGGACAGCAGCTCGTCCTTCGTGAAGGGCTTGGTCAGGTAGTGCTCGGAGCCCACGATGCGCCCCCGCGCCCGGTCGAACAGCCCGTCCTTCGACGAGAGCATGATCACCGGTATCGAGCGGTAGACCTTGTTGTTCTTGATGAGCGAGCAGGTCTGGTAGCCGTCGAGCCGGGGCATCATGATGTCGACGAACACGATGTCGGGTGTGTGATCGGCGATCTTCGACAGCGCGTCGAAGCCGTCGACGGCCGTGAAGACCTCGCAGCCCTCCTTCGTGAGGAGGGTCTCCGCGGTGCGCCGGATGGTCTTGCTGTCGTCGATGACCAGGACCTTGAGGCCCTGCAGACGCGGATGGGCATCCGTCTCCACGTTCCACTCCTAGTATGCTTCGGGGGCCGCGGCAGGAGACGCGGATTCGCTCCCCATCGCACACGATGTCGGCGCCGGCCGAGCCGTGTTTTAACATACGCCCCGGCCGGTCGCCATGGCGGCTCGCCGGACCGAAGCCCACCCGCACCCCCGAAGGCCTCCCATGTCATCCGCAGCCCGCCTCGCCGTCGTGATGGATCCGATCCAGGCGATCAACTTCGCCAAGGACTCGACCCTCGCCATGCTGCTCGCGGCCCAGGCGCGCGGCTTCGAGCTGCTTTACCTGGAGCAGCGGGACCTGTGGCTGCGCGACGGCGTCGCCTGCGGTCGCGTGCGGCCGCTGCGGGTGGCGAAGGACCCCGCCCGCTGGTTCGAGCTGGGCGAACCGCAGGTCGAACGGCTCGGTGACGTCGACGTGCTGCTCATGCGCAAGGATCCGCCCTTCGACACCGAATACATCTACACCTCGTACATCCTCGAACGGGCCGAGATCCAGGGCGCGCTGGTCGTGAACCGGCCGCGCGGCCTGCGCGACATGAACGAGAAGGTCTACACCGCGTGGTTCCCGCAGTGCTGCGCGCCCACGCTGATCACCCGCGACATGACCGACATGCACGCGTTTCTCGCCGAGCACGGCAAGGCCGTCTGCAAGCCGCTGTACGGCATGGGCGGGCGCTCGATATTCGTCATCGAGGCCGGGGACAAGAACGCCAGCGTCATCTTCGAGACGCTGTCGGACTACGGCACCCGCTACGCCGTCGTGCAGCGCTACATCCCGGACATCGTCACCACCGGGGACTCGCGGGTCATCCTGGTCGACGGCCAGCCCGTGCCCTACGCGCTGGCGCGGATCCCCGCCGGCCACGACAATCGTGGCAACCTCGCCGCCGGCGCCACGGGCGTCGGCCGGCCGCTGAACGACCGCGACAGGTTCCTGGCGGCACAGATCGGGCCGGCGCTGGCCGCGGAGGGCATGCTGTTCGTCGGCCTCGACGTCATCGGCGGATTCGTCACCGAGATCAACGTGACCAGCCCCACCGGCATCCGCGAGCTCGACAAGCAGTTCGGCCTCGACATCGCCGGGCAGCTGGTCGAGGCGATCCAGCGCCGCCTGGCGGAGCGCCGCTGAGGGTGGTCAAGGCGGCCGCCGCAGGGCGCCTGGAGCGGGCCGAGTCGGCGATCGGCGACCGCCTCGCCACCACCCTGTTCCTCGCGGCACTGGTCCACGGAATCGTCATTCTCGGCATCACCTTCACGGCCGGGGGGGACGACGGCGGTCCCGCACCCAGCCTCGACGTGCGGCTGGTGGCCGAGGGCAGCCCGGACGAGCCGCGCTCGGCCCCGGCGAGCTATCTTGCGCAGGCCTCGCGGGTCGGCGCCGGCACCACCACCGAGCGGGTGGCCGCCCGCACCCCTGTCGGCCGCGCGCCCGAACCGGACACCCCGGAGCCGGGCGAGTCCGCGATCGAGCAGCCCGAGGCGCCAGGCGCGCGCACCGAGGAGCCCGTTCTGGCGACGACGGCGCGGCGCCCGGTGGTCCGCTACTCGGGCACGCTGGAGGTCGATCCCTCGGTCGACGCCGCCGCCCGCGCGCTGCGTGCG
>JBIIDW010000384.1:0-3320 GCA_044238215.1 Steroidobacteraceae bacterium | reverse complement strand
GGTCGTGGTCGAGGTGCGCGCCTCGGCGCTGAACCACCGCGACCTCAGCATCGTTGCGGGCCGCTACGGCGCCGCCAAGCCGCCCGCGCGCGTGCCGCTGGGCGACGGCGCGGGCGTGGTGCTCGAGTGCGGGCCCGGCGTCACCGGCGTGCAGCCGGGCGATCGCGTCACGGCACCGCACTTCACGCGCTGGATCGACGGCGACTACGACCCGTCCATCTTCGCCGCCGATGCCGGCAACACGCTGGACGGCTGGCTCGCGCAGCGCATCGTGCTGCCCGCTGCCGCGCTGGTGCGGCTGCCCGACTCGATGGGCTTCGAGGCCGCTGCCGCGCTAGGCGCCGCCGGCATCACCGCGTGGGCCGTACTCGAGACGCTGGGCCGCGTGAAGGCCGGCGACACCGTGCTGGCGCTGGGCACGGGCGGCGTCGCCGTGCTGGCGCTGCAGATCGCGCGGATGAACGGCGCACGCGTCGTCATCACCTCGTCGAGCGACGACAAGCTGGCGGCCTGCCGGGCGCTCGGCGCCGACGTGACCATCAACTACCGCACGCAGCCGGCGTGGCAGGACGCGGTGCGCGCCGCGACCGGCGGCCGTGGCGTCGACATCGTCGTCGAGACGGTCGGCCTCGCCACGCTCGGGCAGTCGCTTGCCTGCTGCGCGCCGAATGCCCGGGTCGGTCTGCTCGGCTCGCTCGGCACGCCACCCGCCGGGCCGGCGAACCTCGGCTCGCTGATCCTCAACAACGTGCTGCTGAAGGGCATCACCTCGGGCAGCCGGCGCATGCTCGACGACCTGCTGCGCGCCTGTGCGGCCAACGGCCTGCAGCCGCGGATCGACCGCGTGTTCCCGTTCCGCGACGCGCCCGCCGCGTATGCCTACCTGGCCGCCGGCGGTCATGTCGGCAAGGTCGTCATCCGCCACGACGGCGGCTGAGCGGGCGAGGGTTGCACGGGCACCGGGGCCGGGCGGATACTCGTCCACTTAGCGAGAATCATTCGCATTTAGGTAAATATCCCTACACGCATGGAGACCGGGTTCGTGGGTGAGCGGCCAGCCGGCTCGGGCCTGACGCTGGGCAGCCTGGCGCGCGGTGAGCGGGCGGTCGTGCGGGCCGTGCGCGAGGACGGCCAGTCGGTCGGCGACGCTGAGGGCTCCACCGTGGCGCGGCGCCTGGTCGAAATCGGCTTCGTCCCCGGCGCGCCGCTCGAGGTCATGGCGACGATGTGGCCCGGCGCCGATCCGATCGCGGTGCGTGTCGGCGGCTCGACTTTTGCGCTGCGCCGTCGCGAGGCGGACGCGGTCGAGGTCGAGCGCGTCGCCCCTGCCGGCCCGGAGCGCCCTGCATGAGCACCGGCGCCGACGTGCTCGTCGCGCTGGTCGGCCTGCCGAACTGCGGCAAGACCGCGCTGTTCAACCGGCTGACCGGCAGCCGCCAGAAGGTCGCCAACTACCCGGGCGTCACCGTCGAGCGCAAGGAAGGCGGCTTCACCGGCGCGTCGCAGCGGCGCTACCGCCTGCTGGACCTGCCCGGCACCTACAGCCTGAAGCCCACCACGCTCGACGAGGCGATCACCCGCGACATCGTGCTCGGCCGGCTGGCCGGCGAGGCCAGGCCCGACCGCATCGTGCTGGTGGCCGACGCCACGCACCTCGCGCTGTCGCTGCGCCTCGCGCTCGAGGTCCGCCGTATCGGCGTGCCGATGATCCTGGCGCTGAACATGAGCGACGTCGCGCGGCGGCGGGGCTTCATACTCGATCGCGCGCGGCTCCAGGCGGAACTCGGCGTGCCGGTCGTCGAGACCGTTGCGATCCGCCACGGCGGTGCGGCGCAGCTGATCGACGAACTGGAGCGCGCCGGCACCGCTCCCGCGCCCGTCGCCCCCGCCGCGCAGCGCGCCGAGCCGACGCCCGCGGAACTGCGCGAGACGCACGCCGAGGCGGCCCGCGTGCTCGAGGCCGCCGGCTATCGCGAGCCGGCGCCGAGCCGTGCCGCGGCCGCGGTCGATCGCGTGCTGCTGCATCCACTGTTCGGCATGCTGGCGCTGGCCGCGCTGCTGTTCCTGGTCTTCCAGGCCGTCTTCAGCTGGGCGGAGGCTCCGATGGGCTGGATCGAGCAGGCGGTCGCCGGTCTCGGCGAGCTGCTGCGCACGAGCCTTCCCGACGGCATCCTGCGCAGCCTGCTGGTCGACGGGATCCTCGGCGGCGTGGGCAGCGTGGTGGTGTTCCTGCCGCAGATCCTGATCCTGTTCCTGTTCATCCTCGCCCTGGAGGACAGCGGCTACCTGCCGCGGGCCGCCTACCTGCTCGATCGCGTGATGGGCGCCGTCGGCCTGTCCGGTCGCGCCTTCATACCGCTGCTGTCGTCGTTCGCCTGCGCCGTGCCCGGCATCATGGCGACGCGCACGATTCCGAACCTGCGTGACCGCATCGCCACCATCATGGTCGCGCCGCTGATGACCTGCTCCGCACGCCTGCCGGTGTATGCGCTGCTGATCGCCGCGTTCATCCCGTCGCGCGAGGTCGGGCCGTTCAACCTGCAGGGGCTGGTGCTGTTCGCCCTGTACGCCGCCGGCGTCGCGAGCGCGCTCATCGTGGGCCTGGTCATGAACCGCCTGACGCGCGGCCCGCGCTATCACCCGCTGATGCTGGAACTGCCGGACTACCAGTGGCCGAACCTGCGCAACCTGGCCTTTGGCCTGGTCGAGCGCGCGCAGATCTTCCTGGCCCGCGTCGGCGGCATCATCCTCGCGCTGATGGTGCTGCTGTGGTTCCTGTCGAGCTTCCCCGCGCCGCCGCCGGGCGCCGCGGGCCCGGCGATCGAGTACAGCTTCGCCGGCCGCCTCGGCCACGCGCTGGCGCTGCTGCTCGCGCCCATCGGCTTCAACTGGCAGATCTCCATCGCGCTGATTCCCGGCATGGCGGCGCGCGAGGTGGCCGTGGGCGCGCTCGGCACCGTCTACGCGCTTTCCGGCAGCGACGACGAGGTCTCGGGCGCGCTCGCCCGCGCGATCGCGCAGCAGTGGAGCCTGGCCACGGCGCTGGCGCTGCTGGCCTGGTACGTGTTCGCGCCGCAGTGCCTCGCCACGCTGGCGATTGTGCGGCGCGAGACCAACAGTTGGCGCTATCCTCTGCTGATGGCGGGATACCTCTTCGCGCTGGCGTACCTGGCGGCTTTCGTCACCTACCGCGTCGCGCTCGCGATGGGGGCGGGATGATGCCCGTGGTTGAGACGCTCGCCGTCGCCGCGATCGTGCTCGCCGCGACCCTGTATGCCACCTGGGCGCTGCTGCCCGCGAGTGTGCTGCGCGCGTTGCTG
>JBIIDW010000383.1:0-3326 GCA_044238215.1 Steroidobacteraceae bacterium | reverse complement strand
GCACGGGGCAGTCCTCCGGGCCGCAGCAGGAGCTCGAACTGGGGCCCGCCGCGGGAGCTGAGCACGCGCCAGCGGAGCCCGCAGCGCCCGACCCCGCGGTCGAGGCGCTGCAGGCCGCGCTGGCCGCGCTCGACCCCGACGCGCTGACGCCGCGCGATGCGCTGCAGCGGCTGTACGAGCTCAAGGCGCTGGCCGCCGGTGGCGCCGGTGCCGCAGCGCCGCGCTCAGGGCCGGATCCCGAAGTGGCCTGAGCGCAGGAAGGCGGCGCACTCGTCGGCCACCCGCAGCGACAGCAGCATGCCCAGGTGGCTCACGGGCAGCACGATGCGGTCCGCCGCGCCGTCGAGCCGGGTCTCGGCGACGGCCACCGTGCCGTCATTCGGCTCGTCGAACATCGCCACGAAGCGCCCGAGCCCGATCGGCTGGTCGCCGGCGATCACGCCGAGCTCGCGCGAGCCGGTCCAGCGCCGCTCCTGGCGGCCGACGAGCTCGTCGACGACGAGCGGCCCGACCATGCTGCGCCCCAGCCCGAAGCCGAAGCCGTCGAGCCGCGTCGCGGCGAGGCTGCCCTGGACCGGCGAGCCGAGCAGCACGACGCGTCCGGGCGGCGTCTCGGCGTGGTGCGCCTCGAGGTAGCGCAGCGCGATCACGCCACCGAGGCTGTGGCCGACGAAATGCAGCGTGCGCGCGCCGAGTGCGCGCACCTCGCGGTGCAGCCGCTCGAGCACGCCGGCGAGCGGCTCGCGGGTCGTGGGGTAGCGGAACACCTCGGTGCGGAAGCCGTGGTGCTGCTCGAGCCGACGACGGAACAGCCGGGACTCGGCCCCGGACATCCACAGCCCGTGGATGAAGACCAGGTGCGCGTCGTCAGGCGGGGCGGGGCCCATCGGCAGCGGCGGCGGGCAGCCGGACGCGGACGTGCAGCTCGCGCAGCTGCTTCTCGCTGACCTCGGTCGGGGCATCGGTCAGCGGGCAGGCGGCGGTCTGCGTCTTCGGGAAGGCGATGACGTCGCGGATGCTGTCGGCGCCCGACATCAGCATGGCGAGCCGGTCGAGGCCGAAGGCGATGCCGCCGTGCGGCGGCGCGCCGTACTTGAGGGCATCGAGCAGGAAGCCGAACTTGCGCCGCGCCTCCTCGGCGTCGATGCCGAGCAGGTCGAACACCGTGGACTGCAGGTCCTGGCGGTGGATGCGGACGGAGCCGCCGCCGATCTCGGAGCCGTTCAGCACCATGTCGTAGGCCTTGGCCAGCGCACCGCCCGGGTTCGCGCGCAGCGCCGCGGGATCGAGGTCCTTCGGCGAGGTGAACGGATGATGCATGGCTGCCCAGCGCTTCTCGTCGGGGTCGTGCTCGAACATCGGGAAGTCGACCACCCACAGCGGCGCCCAGCCCGCGGCCACGAGGCCGAGGTCCTGGCCGACGCGCAGCCGCAGCGCGCCGAGCGCGTCGTTGACCACCTTGGCCCGGTCGGCGCCGAAGAACACGAGGTCGCCGTCCTGCGCGCCGGTGCGCGCCAGGATGCCGGCCACCGCGGCGTCGGACAGGAACTTGATGATCGGCGACTGCAGGCCGTCGCGGCCCTTCGCCAGCTCGTTGACCTTCACGTAGGCGAGACCGCGCGCGCCGTAGCGCGCGACGAACGCGGTGTAGTCGTCGATCTCCTTGCGGGTCAGGCGCCCGCCGCCCGGCACGCGCAGGGCCGCTACGCGCCCCTCGGCGTCCTTCGCGGGGCCGGAGAAGACCTTGAAGTCGCAGTCGGCGACGAGATCGGCGACGTCGACCAGCTCCAGCGGCACGCGCAGGTCGGGCTTGTCGCTGGCGTAGCGGCGCATCGCCTCGGCGTAGGTCATGCGCGGGAAAGGGTTCGGCAGCTCGACGCCCGCCACCTGGCTGAAGATGTGGCGGATCAGGCCTTCCATCATCGACATGATGTCGTCCTGCGACAGGAACGAGGTCTCGATGTCGAGCTGGGTAAAGTCGGGCTGGCGGTCGGCGCGCAGGTCCTCGTCGCGGAAGCAGCGCACGATCTGGTAGTAGCGGTCGAAGCCCGACACCATCAGCAGCTGCTTGAAGATCTGCGGCGACTGCGGCAGCGCGAAGAACTTGCCGGGATGCGTGCGCGAGGGCACGAGGTAGTCGCGCGCCCCCTCGGGCGTGGCCTTGGTGAGCATCGGCGTCTCGATGTCGCAGAAGCCGGCGTCGTCGAGGTACTGGCGCATCGCGCGCGTGATCCGGTGGCGCTGGCGCAGCCGCTGCGCCATCACGTCGCGGCGCAGGTCGAGGTAGCGGTAGCGCAGCCGCACCTCTTCCGAGACGTTCTCGTCGAGCTGGAACGGCAGCGGTTCGGAGCGGTTCAGCAGCTCGATGTCGCGCGCGAGGATCTCGATGCGGCCCGAGGCCAGGTTGGCGTTCGTGGTGCCCTCGGGGCGGGCGCGGACCAGGCCGGTGATGCGCACGACGTACTCGTTGCGGAGCTTCTCGGCCTCGGCGAACACCGCCGGCACATCGGGGTCGACCACGACCTGCACCAGGCCCTCGCGGTCGCGCAGGTCGACGAAGATGACGCCGCCATGGTCGCGCCGCCGGTGGACCCAGCCCGCCACCGTGACCGTGCTGCCCGTGAGGGTCTCGTTGACCTGTCCGCAGTAATGGGTGCGCATAGGGGCCGGGATGTTACGGACGCCCCCGGGCGGGCGCAACGCGGGCGTCGGGGGTGACGCGGGCGGCGGGTGCCGGGGTGACGCCGCCGCACGGAAACCGTAGAGTCGGGGCAGCCAGAGCAGATCCGGGAACGAGCATGGACGCTACCGTACCCCCGCCGGCCGCGATCGCATCCGTCGCGACGGCACCCGCCGAGGAGCCGCTGCCGCGCCGCCTGAAGGCCAGCTGGGCCACCGGCGCGTTCGGCGTCGCCATCCTGATGAACGGCATCTCGGCGCTGTCGATGTTCTATTTCGTCAGCGTGCTGCGGATCAACCCGGCCGTCGCGGGCTTCCTGGTGTTCCTCTCCAAGCTCTACGATGCCGTCTCGGACCCGGTCACGGGATACCTGAGCGACCGGACGGAGGGAGCGGCCGGTCGCCGCCGGCCGTGGCTGTTCTGGGGGGCGATCGTCTCGGCGGTGTCGTTCGTGGCGGTCTTCACCGTGCCGTTCACCGGGCCCTGGGACACGATGACCTCGGGAGCCGGGCTGCTGGCGGCCGCCTACGTGCTGGCGGTGCTGCTGCTCTACACGACCGGCTATTCGCTGTTCAACGTGCCCTACATGGCGATGCCTGCGGAGATGACGACCGGCTATCACGAGCGGTCCTCGATCCACGGCTGG
>JBIIDW010000011.1:0-11896 GCA_044238215.1 Steroidobacteraceae bacterium | reverse complement strand
CAGCGGGGTCGGGTGACGCAGCAGCAACCACGCCGTGGAGAAGTTGATCGGCACCAGCGCCAGCTGCTCCGCGGAAATGCCCTCGGGTGCGCACCACAGGCCCTCGGCGGGAGCCACGACCTCCTCCGCCCAGGCACCGAAGCGCACAGGCAGGAAGACCCTCTCGCCGACCCGGGACTGCGGCACTCCCGCACCGACTGCGGAGATGCGACCCACGCCCTCGTAACCGGGCGTGTAGGGCGGCGTGTACTGGTCGAACCAGCGCAGGCCGCGGATGTGCTTGAGGTCGGCGATGTGCACCGGCGCGGCTTCGAGCGCGATGCGCACCTCGCCGCGCGCTGGCTCGGGCACCGCGTCGTTCTCGACCTCGACGACCTGCTCGGGTATTCCGAAACGGCGATAGCGGACGACTTTCAAGGGCTACCTCCCGGACGCACCCTGGCTAGTTTTCCCCGCCGGACCCGGACCTTCGGGCAAACGAGAAATGCCGGTGCAGAAGGTAGCTTACGCCGACCGTCAGCAGGGTCAGGGCGCCCGAGATGACCAGCGGGTGGGCGTCGAACATCCGCACGCCCAGCGGCAGCGCCACGAGCCCGAGGCCGAGCGCCCCGAGGTAACTGAGGTTGAAACGCAGGAACTGCGAGAACAGCGAGCCGGTCGCCTGGAAGGTCACTTCACGATGGGCCACGAAGGCGTTGGTCACCGCCGCGAAGTGCGCGACCACCAGCAGCCAGAGGTAGTGCACGCGGTCGGCAAAGGCCAGGTGCAGCAGCGCAAATACGCCCCAGCCGAACAGCGTGTTGTAGGTGCCCACGACCAGGAACCGCAGCTTGTCGCTCGCGCGCCAGCCCTCGAGCGCCCGCCGTTGCCACGCCGCCAGACGGGACACGGGACGTCAGTCCAGCTCTGCCGGATCGCGCACGCGGCGCAGCTCCGGGTAGCGGGCCGCCAGGGCCGAGCTGCCGTAGCCCCAGGTGACCCCGACGAAACCCAGCGACGCGTGCGCGGCCGCCTCCGCGTCGTCGATAGAGTCACCGACCATCAGCGAGGACGCGGCATCAATGGCGTGCTCGCGCACCAGCGTCGCGAGCGTGAGCCGCTTGTCGGACGCCGCCGTACTGCCGCCGGTGTCGGAGCAGCGGATGCCGCGGAACAGCGGACCCCATCCCAGCGCCTCGACCAACCGGAGCGTGGGTATTTCGCGCTTGTTGGTCGCGATGTACAGGCTCGTGCCGGAGGCAGCCAGCCGAGCGATCGCCTGCGGGATGCCCGGGTAGGGCTCCGCGGCGGCGCAAAGCTCGCCGTCGTAGGCCGCGCGGAACCGTGCGGCGAGGTCGTCGAGCAGCGCGGCGTCCTCGCTGCCCGCGAGCAGCGCCAGCGTGCGCCGCAGCGGCGGGCCGACGACGCCACGGTCGAGCGGCACGACCGGCTCGAGACCCCGCGACTCGAACGCCTGAGCGAACGCGGCGAGCACGCCGGGCGCGGAGTCGACCAGCGTGCCGTCGAGGTCGAAGACCACGCTGCGCCGGGCGCGCGGCGCGGCGCTGCAGGGCTCAGGATTCATCGAAGTTCACGCGCTCCTTCTCGACCACCAGCGGCCGCTTCATGACCCGGGTGTGGATGGCGGCGACATACTCGCCGATCAGCCCGATGAAGAACATCTGCACCGAGGCGAAGAAGAAGAACCCGATCAGCAGCGGCGCGGTGCCGAGTTCGAACCTGTCCCAGAAGAGCAGCTTGAGCACGAAGTAGCCGATCGAGACGAGCAGGCTGAGCGCCGACAGCGTGAATCCGACCATGGTCGCCAGCCGGATCGGCACCTTCGAGTGGCTGGTGATGCCGAGCATCGCCACGTCGTAGAGCGTGTAGAAGTTGTTCTTGGTGATGCCGCGCGCGCGGCGGGGCTGCGTGTACGGCACCCTCGCCAGCGACAGGCCCAGCTCGGCAATGAGGCCGCGGAAGTACGGGTAAGGATCGTCGAGCGACCGGGCGATCTCGACGAATTCCCGGTCATAGAGCCCGAAGCCCGTGTAGTTCTCGATCAGTTCCACGTCGGCGATGCGCCGCGACATGCGGTAGTAGGCCGACCGCAGCGCCCACATGACGCGTGACTCGCGACTGGTCTGCTTGACGGCCACCACGACCTTGTAGCCCTCGCGCCACTTCGCGACGAACGAGGCCAGCATCTCGGGCGGATCCTGGAAGTCGGCGGCCATGCACACGACCGCGTCGCCGCGCGCCTGCAGGATGGCGTGGTAGGGCGAGCGCACGTGCCCGAAATTGCGCGCGTTGACGATCAGCCTGACCCGACGGTCGGCGGCGCAAAGCGCCTTCACTCGCGCCACGGTCTCGTCGACCGAGGCATTGTCGATGAACAGCAGCTCGTAGTCCTCGACGCCCGCTCCGGACAGGACCTCGGCGATCCTCGCCGCGAGGGGGATGACGTTGTCCTGCTCGTTGAAGCAGGGGATGACGACGCTCAGCAGCATCTACCGGCTCCCGACCGGCGCCGGGGGCGCCGCGTCGTAAAGGGTGTGGACGGGATTGGGCAGGCGCGCACGCAGCGACTGCGCGATCGCATCCTGGGAACGGAACGAGGAAACGACCACCGGGAGCAGAGGATCGTCGCACAGCACCGCGGGCGACTCCACGATCCAGCGACCGAATCGCCGCCCCTGCAGGTTGGGGTTGCCGTCGACGACGCGCACGACGTTGCCGGCGAGGCCGCGAAGCCGAAGCGTCGCGACCAGGCGCGCGGAGTGGCTCCCGGCGCCGTAGAGCACGACGGGCGCGTCCCCCACCTGGCGCACCCAGCCGGCGACGACGTGCTCCAGGGCGGCCGCCGATGCGGCGACGTACTCGCGCAACCCCCGGCATCGCCCGACGTCGCGCGCCGGCGCCGACCGGGCAGGCTCGAGCAGCGCGAAGAGGCTGCCGGTGACGCTGCCGCCCGGCCGCTCGAGGCGGGCGCCCAGCACGCGGAACCCGAGCCTCGCGGCCAGGCGCCGCAGCCCCGCCTCGCTGAAGAAATTGACGTGCTCCAGCGAGAACTCGCCGAACGGCTCGAAGCGGCCCTCGAGGAAGCACTCGACCGCAGGCACCTCGAGCAGCAGCCGGGCCGTGTCCCGCATCCGCGATCGTAGTCCCGCGAGCACGGCATCGACTTCGGGGAGGTGCTCGAGCACCCCCGTCATGCAGAACAGGTCGAATCCGTGCAGGTCCTCGCGCGCCACGACGTCGCGCCAGGTGCCGACCGTGACCTCGTCGAGGCCGTGCAGTCGCCGCGCCGCAGCGGGCGAGTCGGGCCCCGGGTCGACGCCGGCCAGCCGCGCCGCACCCGAGTCGCGAAATGCCGCGAGCAGCGTCCCGACGCCGCAACCGATGTCGAGCACGGCGGCCGGAGGCCCCGGCGGCACCTCGCCGGCCAGCGCGACCGCGGCAGCGGCCCGCGCCAGGTCCGCGGCGGGAATCGCGGCGCGGTCGGCCACGACGTCGTACTTCGAGCACTCGCGGTAATAGCGGTCGTATTCCGCCGGGGACGCGAGTTGGTCCGCGAAGCCCGCGCCGCAGTCGAGGCACTCGCGCAGCTCGTAGGACAGGTCGATGCCGTCCAGCGGCAGCATCGCATTGACGTGCAGCGTGACGGCGCGGGAGGCCTGGCAGACCGGGCAGGCCCGGCTCACGCGCGCCGCGCCGTCCTGGATGCTTTGCGCCGGAGCGCTCATGCCGCGTCGCCGTCCAGCAATTCGGCCAGCCCGACGGCCCGCGCGTCGCGAAACGCCGTGTCGCGCATGGCTTCGCGTATCGACGCCTCGTAGCGGCAGCTGGCCACCAGCACGGTGCGCAGGCCGGACGCACGGGACGGCGCCTCGACGGGGCGCCCGTCGATGCTGCGGCCCTGGGCCGCTCGACTGGAGTCGAGCAGCCGGACAGGCAGGTCGGCGGGCAGGTAGGGGCGGACGTAGTTCTCGAAGTCGCCTCCCGTGCCCCAGATCGCGGCGTCGGCGGCGAGCAGCCGCGCCAGCCGCTCCCGCAACGCTGCCGCAAGGGCTGCGCGGCCGGGCTGGCGCGTGGCCAGCACACGCAGGCTGTCGGGGTACAGCGGCGACTCGTAGCCACCGGACTCGAGCCGCAGGGCGTCGAGCCCCGCACGCTGCAGCATCGCGCAGAGCGACGCGGCGCAGAAGAAGTGCAGGTGCTCGCGGTTCCGGTCGTCCGGCACCCGCGGGTGCCCGCTGCGCCGGGGTACCTCCACGACCAGCATGCCCCCGGCCGGGAGCAGGCCCGCGAGGCGCCGCAGGGCCGCGACAGGGTCGGTCAGGTGCTCGAGCACGTGGAACGCGAGCACGCGATCGAAGCGGGCCTCGACGAAGGCGACGTCCTCGAGCCGCTGCCGGTGCAGCACGTCGAAGCGTGACGCGGCCAGCGTCGCATCGCCGGAGGGCTCGATGCCCTCCAGGTGCACGCCGGGCACCGCGGCGCGCAGCGCGGCGCCGAGGTCTCCTTCAGCGCAGCCCACCTCGAGGACCCTGGCGCCATCCGGCACCGGACCGATGAACGCGAGCCTTTCCGCCACGCGGCGGGCGCGCTGCGCGTCGTCGCCCATGGCGCGCTGCGAAAGCACCGAATAGTCGACCGCTGCAGGCCCGGTCGGCACCCAGCCGTGCCCGCAGTGCGCGCACTCGCGCAGCTGCGGCCGGACCTCGACCGCGTCGACCGCGGTGCCGCAGCAGGCGGGGCAGCGGGCCGGACCTTCGCTCACACCGCCGCCCTCGCCGCCACCGACGCCGGATCCACGCGACCGATCTCGCGCTCGAGCACCTCGAGCGGCAGCAGTGGCGTCATGTCCTCCAGCGGCATCGAGATGATCGAGCCGTCGGCCCGCGGAATCGCCGACACCTTGGGCGCCAGGGACTCGTTCGGCACGAGCTGCACGTCGATCAGCGCGGGCCCGCCGCGCGCGAGCGCCTCGGCGATCGCGCCCTGCAGGTCGTCGCCGAGGCCGATGCGCCGTGCCGGCAGGCCGAAGGCCCGCGCGACCTCGGCGAGGTCGGGGATCACGAGCCCGGATCCAGGCCCGGTGCCGATGTAGCGCCCCTCGAAGTAGTTGCGCTGCGTGTTGCGGATCGACGCGTAGCCGTCGTTGTTCATGACGACGACGACGATCGGCAGCGCCAGCGCCTTCAGCGTCGCCAGCTCCTGGATGTTCAGCATCAGGCTGCCGTCGCTCTCGACCACCACCATCGGCGGGCCGCCGCTGGCGATGCATGCACCGATGCCGGCGGCGAGTCCGTAGCCCATCGAGCCGAGGCCCGACGTCAGGAACACTCGCTGGCCCTCGCGGTTGCGGAAGTTCGTGTAGAACACCTCGACGGCAAGGCCGGAACTGCCCGTCGCGATCAGCGTGCCGGCCGGCAGCGCATCCGACAGCTGCTCGACGAACCGGTAATGGCTCATCCGACCGCCCTCTTCCGGGAGGCCGTCGAGCGTCACGGGATAGCGGGCCTTCCACGCGGCGATCCGCTCCAGCCACGGCGCAAGGCCGAGCGCCGGACGATCGGCGGACGCGGCGGCCAGCGCCGCCACGAAATCGCTCGCGTCGGCCGCGATCGTGCGGGCGTCGGGCAGATCGTGCCGCGCGAGCTCGTGCGGGTCGACGTCGACGATCACCTTGCGCGCGCCGGGCGCGAAATTGCGCGGGTTGTAGGCCGTGACGACGTTGTCGAGGCGGCAGCCGATCGCAACCAGCAGGTCGCAGGACTGCACGGCGAAGTTCGGCGTGCGCAGCGCGACCACCCCGGGGCGACCGACCGCCAGCGGATGGTCGGCCGGCAGCAGGTCGAGCGCGTTCCACGTCGTGGCTACCGGCAGGCCGAGCCGTTCCGCGAGCTCGCGGAACGCGCGCGCCGCGCCCGACAGGCGCACGCCGTGGCCGGCCAGCACGAGCGGACGCTTCGCGGACTCGAGCAGCCGCAGCACCTCCCGGGCCTCCGTCGCGAGCGCGGCCGGGTCGGGCGTCGCCATCGCGGCATCGGGCACGGCCGAGGGATCCCGCGCCGGGTCGTAGGGTTCGAGCGTATCCGGCTCGATCGGCGCCGCCTGCACGTCGAGCGGCAGGTCGATCCACACCGGGCCGCGGCGCCCGCTGCGCGCCAGCAGCAGTGCCTTCTCGAGGTGCCAGCGGATGCGCGACGGATCCTCGACCGTGACCGCGTACTTGGTCACGTGCGACACCATGGGCACGATGTCGACCTCCTGCACGCCGCGCTGGCGCACCGGCGCGCCGCGCAACCGGTCGGCGCGCTTGACCTGGCCGGACACGACGAGCATTGGTGAGGATTCGATCCAGGCCCCGGCGACCGGCGTGACGACGTTGGTGGCGCCCGGGCCCGTGGTGACCAGCGCGACCCCGAGGTTCTCGCTGATGCGACCGTAGGCCTCCGCGGCGATGCCGCAGGCCTGCTCGTGGTGGCAGGGCACCCAGCCGAGGCCGCTGCGCGCGAGCGCGTCGTTGAGGTGCATGGCGCCACCGCCAGGCAGCATGAAGACGTGCCCGACGCCCGCGCGGGCGATGGCCTGCATGACGTAGTCGGCGACGCGGATCGGCACGGCCATGGCTTCAGCCCATCCAGTAGGTCAGGTAGGTCTTGCGGTCGGCGTTCGCCATGATCGCCGGATCCGTGTAGTACGAGTCGTTGCGGTGGTGGGTCGAGGAGATCTCCTCGAACACCACGCCGCCCGCGCTGTGGAAGCGGTGGCGCACGCCCCGGTCCACCGTCAGCACGTCGCCGGCGCGCAGCTGGCGCTCGACCCCGTCGAGCGCGACCGTCATCTCGCCGTCGAGCACCATGAAGGTCTCCTCCTTGAGCCTGTGCAGCTGCTCGGGGTGGGACTGACCGGGGCACATGACGATCAGCTTCTTGCAGTACTCGCGGTTGACGACGGTGATCATCACCAGGCCCGCCTCGTCGAAGCGCTCGAGGCCGTAGTGGTGCGAGATCTCGAGTTCCGCCTGCCCCGGCACCACGATGCGTCCGGCGGCCAGCTGGCGCTTGACGGCCTGGACGATGTCCCAGACCTTCTGCCGCACGTCGGATCGCCCGGTGTTTCCGGCGCCGAGCGCAGCGCCCTCGGCGATGTCTGCGGTCGCGCGGTAGCGCACGTACTTCGACCAGTCGTTGGCGGTCACCTGCCCGTCGACGGGCGGGAACGCAAAGAAGACGTCGGCGTCGCCGACCGTCTCGCCGGCGCGGATCGGACGCGACGCGAACACGCCGCGGCGCAGCGAACGCAGGCTGGCGGACTCGGCCGGCAGCGGGTCGTGACGCCGGCCCGCGACGCCGCACATCGCGTAGGCGCGCGCCGCCGCCTCGAGCCACGTCCTCACCTGCGCGGGATCCGCCGAGTACTCGTTGATCGGCATCCCGGGGACCGGCAGGCCGACGTGCTTCTCGAACAGCGCGGCCCCCTTGGCGATCGCCAGCTGGACCGCCACCGCGTTCGAGGGATCCTCGTGCGTCGAATAGCCGACCTGCACGCCGGGATAGCGTGCGCGCAGCAGGTCGATCTGGTTCAGCTGCAGGTCCGCGTCGACCGTCGGATAAGCCGCCACGCAGTGCATGATCGCCAGCGGACGCGACCGGTGGGCGAAGAAGCTGACCACCCGATCCACGTCCTCGAGCGCGGCGCCGGCCGTCGACGCGATGATCGGGCGGTCGGACCGGGCGATCCGCTCGAGCAGCGGCCAGTCGGTGAACGAGCAGCTCGCCACCTTCAGCACTTCGATGCCGTGGAACTCGATCAGGTCGACCGAACGCTCGTCGAAGGGCGTGCACACCGTCATGAAGCCCGCGTCGCGGATCCCGGCGACGAGTTCCGCGTACTGATCCGCCGACAGCCGCGTTTCCTGGAAGCGCTTCACGTAGCGCAGGTCCATCCGCTCGCGGAACGCCGGGTGCACGAAGGTGTCGAGGTCGCGGTACTGGAGCTTGAACGCGAAGCGGAACGGCAGGCCTGCCGTCGCCTCGCGCATCGCGTGCACGAGCCGGAGGCCGTGCTCGACGCTGCCCATGTGGTTGTTCGCCATCTCGAAGATGAAGAGCGGTTCGGGAAACGGGGTCTGCATGGGGTGTGCCCGGTGTTGGTGTCTGTGGATCAGCGCAAGTCCCGCAGCCAGGCCAGCGTCCGCCGCAGGCCCGACTCCAGGTCGATGTGGGGTTCGAGTCCGAGCTCCGCGCGCGCGCGGCTCACGTCGGGAACGTAGCGCGGCGGCGGGCCGGGCTGTGGCGCCCGGGCGATGCGCACGCCGACGCCCGGGCCGGCGACCCGCGCGACGGCGCCGGCCAGTCCGGCGATCGGCACCGCGTCCGGCGAGCCGACGTTGTACGGGTGCGCGGGGCGGCCGTCGACGAGTATGCGCACCAGCCAGGCGGTGACGTCGGCGGCGTGCAGGTAGCTGCGCAGCGCACGACCGTCGCCGCTGACCTCGATCGGCCCGCCGGCGAGCGCGTCGCGCAGGAAGTTGCCCGCGGCGAAGTTGTCGTCCAGCGGCAGCCGGGGACCCAGCAGTGCGAACAGGCGCGCGATGCGCACGCCGTGCCGCTCGCCGCTGGCGAGCCGGCACAGGTGCTCGGCCAGCCGCTTGGCCTCGCCGTAGGTCGCGCCGGGGCTCATCGGGTCGGGGGCGCCGGCCCAGCTCTCCGGCAGGCGCTCGAGGTCGGCGGGCTGCGGTCCGTAGACCGCGCCCGAGCTCAGGAACAGCGCGTGCGGCACGTGCGCCGTGGCGGCGAACTCGAGCACGCGCTGCGTACCGTTGACGACGGTGTCGACGAGCAGCGCGGGGTCCGCCTTCTGCACCGACGCGCGACTGTCGGTCGCGCCGTGGACGATGCAGCCGAAGCGTCCCTCGGGGAAGGCGAAGTCCCTGACGTCACCCCGCAGCAGGGTGATCTCCGGACGCGTGGCGAGCCACGGCATGCGCCGCGCAAATGCCCGCGGATCGCGCGTCAGCACGGTCGCCCGGATGCCGCTCGACAGGCGGTCGTTCGCCCACGCCAGCGACTCGAGAAGCCAGGAACCGATGAACCCGGTGCCGCCCGTGAAGAGGACGCGCTCACCGCGCACGGCGTCCCAGGCGCCACGAGCGGACTCGAGCACGTGATCGAGATCGGCGGCCGGCAGCGGCGCGTCGGCCACGGGCGCCACGGGCGCCGCGGCGCCCGAAGCCTGCACGCTGCGCGCAAGCATCATCGCGCTGCCCCCGCGCGCGACGGCGCCTGGGCAGGCGGGCGACCCGCGTTGGCCGCCTCGACGAAGGCGGTGATCTGGTCGGCAGCGTAGTCGAGCATTCCGGCGTCGAGGCCAGGGTACACGCCGATCCAGAACGTGTCGTTCATGACGATGTCGGTGTTGGTCAACGGGCCGACGACCCGGTACTGCCGGCCGGCGAAGTAAGGCTGGCGGATCAGGTTGCCGGCGAACAGCAGGCGCGTGCCGATCTTCCGGTCCTCGAGGTGGCGCACCAGCGCGGCGCGGCTGAACGGCGCGCCGGCGCGAACCGTGATCGGGAAGCCGAACCACGACGGATCGCTGCGCGGCGTCGCCTCGGGCAGCAGCAGCTGGCCGGAGAGCGGCTCGAGGCGCGAGCGCAGGCGGGCGAAGTTGGCCTTGCGCGCGGCGACGAAGCCGTCGAGGCGGTCCATCTGCGCGAGGCCCACGGCCGCCTGCATGTCGGTGATCTTGAGGTTGTAGCCGAGGTGCGAGTACGTGTACTTGTGGTCGTAGCCGCGCGGCAGCCCGCCGAGCTGCCAGTCGAAGCGGATACCGCAGGTATTGTCCTTGCCGGGGTCGCAGTAGCAGTCCCGGCCCCAGTCGCGGATCGACTCGATCGCGCGCTTCAGCTTGGGCTGGTCGGTGAACACCGCGCCGCCCTCGCCCATCGTGATGTGGTGTGCCGGGTAGAAGCTCAGCGTGCCGATGTGACCGAACGTGCCGACCTTGCGGCCGTCGTAGGTCGAGCCGAGCGCGTCACAGCAATCCTCGACGAGCCAGAGGCCGTGCTGCTCCGCGATCGCGCAGACCGCGCCGAGGTCGAAGGGATTGCCCAGCGTGTGCGCTATCACGATCGCGCGCGTGCGCGGCGTGATCGCGGCCTCGATGCGCGAGGGATCGATGTTGTACGTGCCGAGCTGGACGTCGACGAACACCGGCACCAGGCCGTGCTGCAGTATGGGGTTGACGGTGGTCGGGAAGCCGGCCGCGACGGTGATCACCTCGTCGCCGGGCTTCAGCGCGCGATCGCCGAGCAGCGGCGAGGTCAGCGCCGAGATGGCCAGCAGGTTCGCCGACGAACCCGAGGTGGTGGTCAGCACGTAGCGACGGCCGAGGTAGTTCGCCAGGCGCCGCTGGAAGGCCTCGTTGAAGCGGCCCGTCGTCAGCCACCCGTCGAGCGAGGCGTCCACCAGGCTCGCGAGTTCGGGGGCGCCGATGACCTTGCCCGACGGCGGAACCGGCGTGCTGCCCGGCGCGAACGGCCGCGGCGCGAAAGCGACCGCCGCGTAGGCGCGGGCCTCGGCGAGCGCCAGCGCACGGTGCGTGCGCGCGAGTGCGGCGTCGCTGAGCCGTCCCTGCACCGTGGCGCCCGCCACGGACCGCCAGCCCACGCGGTCGAGCCGCAGGCAGCCCGTCACGTCCGCAGGCTCGACGTCGCCCGGGGCGAGTTCGATGGCGGCGACGTCGCCGGCGGCGGGGCCCGGCAGCAGCGGCGCGACCCGCGCCCAGCCCTCGCGATCGGCGGCGGTGAGTGCGGCGAACCGCGCGTCGCCCGCGACGCAGACGGTCCCGGCAACGACTTCAGGCAGCGACATCCAGTGTCTCCAGGTAGCGGTGAATCTGCGCGAGCGAATACGCGCGCATGTCGGCGCCGCGCTGGTGGGCGCGGTACCAGTCGATCGTCTCGTCGATGGCGCGGCCGGTCGTCCAGCGGGGCACCCAGCCGAGGCGGGTGCGGGCGCGCGCGGAGTCGAGCTGCAGCAGCCTCGCCTCGTGCGGCTGGGGCTCGGCATCGTGAGTCCACTGCGCACCGTCGCCCCAGCGCGCCGCGGCCTGCGCGACCAGTTCCGCCACGGGCAGCGCGCCGGCTGCGTCAGGACCGAAGTTCCAGGCCGTGGCGCAATCGGCACCACCCTCGAGCAGCACCTCGGCCACGCGCAGGTAGCCCGCCAGCGGCTCCAGCACGTGCTGCCATGGGCGCACGGCGCGCGGATTGCGGATCGGCACGGGTTGCCCGGCCGCGAAGCCGCGCACCAGGTCCGGAACGATGCGGTCGCGCGCCCAGTCACCTCCGCCGATGACGTTGCCGGCCCGCACGGTCGCCAGCGCGGCGCAGGACGTGCCGGGGAAGCTCGCGCGCCACGACGCAGCCACCAGTTCGGCACCCGCCTTGCTGGCGCTGTAGGGGTCGCGGCCGCCGAGCGGATCGCCCTCGCGGAACGCGCGGCCCGTCTCGTCGTTCTCGTAGCACTTGTCGCTCGTGGCGACCACGACGGCGCGCAGCGAATCGCAGCGGCGGGCGGCCTCGAGCACGTGCGCCGTGCCCATGACGTTGGTCGCGAAGGTGGCGACGGGTTCGCGGTAGCTGTCGCGGACCAGCGCCTGCGCCGCGAGGTGGAACACGACCTCCGGGCGGCAGGCGTCGAACACGCGCGCGACGGCCGCGGGGTCGCGCACGTCGGCGCGGTGGTCGTGGAGACGGGTGCCGAGTCCGAGCACGTCGAACAGCGCCGGCTCGGTCTCGGGCGCCAGCGCGAGCCCGGTGACGCGCGCGCCGAGCGACTCCAGCCACAGCGAGAGCCAGGATCCCTTGAAGCCCGTGTGGCCCGTGACGAGCACGCGCCGC
>JBIIDW010000382.1:0-3352 GCA_044238215.1 Steroidobacteraceae bacterium | reverse complement strand
AAGGACCGCTGCACTGGGCAACATGGGGGGGTGCCGGGCTCAGGCCGAGCCGAGGCTCAGCCGGCCCAGCGCGCAACGATGTTGCGCCGCCGTGCCGAGCCAGGCGTCGTCAGCGAGCGCGCGGCGCAGGTAGAGGTGCGGGCTGGCCGCCGCGGTGATGCCGATGCCGCCGTGGGTCTGGATGCAGGCCTCGGCTGCGGCGAGCGCCGCCTCGCCGGCCATCGCCTTGGCCGCGTGGGCGGCGGCGGCAGCGTCGGGCGCCTCCTGCCCGCCGGCCCAGGCCGCATAGCAGACCAGCGACCACGCGGCCTCGGTGTCGGCCGAGACGGTGGCGAGCCGGTGTGCGATCGCCTGGTACGAGCCGATCGGCCGGCCGAACTGCACCCGGTCCTTCGCGTAGGCCACGCCCAGCTCGAGCGCGCCGCGCGCCACGCCGCAGAGCTCGGCCGCCACGAGCGTGGCCCCGACCGCGCGGGCACGCGCCGCGTCCAGGCCCCGCGCCAGCGGTTCGCTCACGGCCGTGACTTCCAGGGCCGGGCGCGTGCCGTCGACCCCCTGGACCGCGCGCCCGGCTTCGATCGCGCGCAGGTCCAGCGCGGCGCCGTCCGCGGACTGGCACAGCAGCAGCGCACCCACGGCACCACCGGAGACCACGCGCGGCCAGGCGCCGTGCTCGACGAGCACCGCGCGCCCGGCGGCCATCGTCGGCGTGCCGCCCGCGGCGAGCAGCGCGTGCCGGCCCACGAAGCGCGGCCCGAACGATACCGGCTCGACCACGCGGCCGAGTTCCTGCATCAGCAGTGCGGCGGCAACCAGCGTGCCACCCGAGCCGCCCAGGGACTCCGGGATGCCGAGGTCCATCCAGTCGGATTCGAGCGCCGCGGCAGGCTCTGCCGGCGGCACGGCGCCCGCCTGCACCGCGCGCGCGCGCTCCAGGCCGCCCCGCAGCAGGCGCGCCGCCGAGTCGGCGATCAGGGTCTCGTCTTCCGTGAACAGTGCCTGCATGGGTTCACCGCGACCGCGGCAGGCCGAGCACCCGCTCGGCGATGATGGACTTCTGCACCTCGTCGGTGCCCCCTTCGATCGAATGGGCGCGCGCGCGGAACGCGCGATCGATCCAGTAGCGGCCCGCGTCGCCTGGCGCGCGCAGGTCGCCGGCCAGGCCGCGCTGCAGCGCGAAGCGCGTCATGTCCTGGATCACGCGCGCCCAGATCAGCTTGCCGCCGGAGGTCTCGGGCCCGGGCTCGAGGCCTGCCGCCACCGCCGACATGCCGCGAATGGCGGCGATGCGCAGCGACTGCACCTCGGCCTCGTAGCGCCCGATGCGATCGAGCACGAGCGGATCATCCGCCAGCCCCTGGCGGCGCACGGCGGCGCACAGGCGGTCGAGCACCTGCCGCGCCATCACCTGCAGCGTGAGCCCTGCAGCGTGCCGCTCGTAGCCGAGCGTGGTGATCGCCACTGCCCAGCCCTGCCCCTCGGCGCCGAGCAGGTCGTCGCCGTCGACCGGTGCATCCTCGATCGTCATCTCGTTGAACTCGGCGTCGCCGTTGATCATCACGATCGGCTCGATGCGGAAGTGTCGCGTGTCGGCGAGCAGGCAGCTGATACCCGCGTGCCGCGCCGCCGCTGGATCGGTGCGCGCGAGGAGCAGGCACTTCTGCGCGCGATGCGCCCAGGAGGTCCAGACCTTGCGGCCGTTGACGCGCCAGTTCGCGCCGTCACGCTCGGCGCGCGTGCGCAGGCTCGCGAGGTCGGAGCCCGCGCCCGGCTCGGAGAAGCCCTGGCACCAGACCTCCTCGGCGTTGAGGATGCGGGGGAGGTAGCGCGCCTTCTGCGCCTCGGTGCCGTGGACGATGATCGCGGGGCCGGCGAGACTGATGCCGATCACGTTGATCGGGATCGGCGCGTCGCGGCGCGACGCCTCTTCGTTGAAGATCGCGTCGTGCACCGCCGACAGCCCGCGCCCGCCGTAGCGCTCGGGCCAGCCGATGCCCGCCCAGCCGTCGCGGTGCAGCTTTTCCTGCCACCAGCGGCTCTGCTCCTCGCGCGCGGCGCCGGTGTCGGCGTGCACGAAGCCGCGCAGCGCGCCGTCAAGCCAGGCCACGGCGTCGGCGCGGAACCGCGCCTGCGCGGGGGTGTCGCTGAAGTCCATCAGCTGCGCTCCGCGGCGGCGAACGCCGCCTGCATCAGCGCGAGCTCGTCGAGCCCGCTGTCCGGAATGGTGTAGCCCGACGGGTCGACGACCTGCGACCAGTGATCGGCGAGGGCCTCCGGCGTGGCCGGCTCGGGGCCACGCTGCGTCCAGCCGGGCGTCACGCCGATGAAGGCGCGGGCGTAGCGCCCGCCCCCGGCGAGGAACACCTGGTTGCCCTGCGTGCAGCGCTCGCTGAGCAGCAGCGTGACCAGCGGCGCCACGTGCTCGGGGGCGAGCCGCGCCGCGAGGTCGCCGAGCAGCGATTCGGTCATGCGGGTGCGCGCGCTCGGCGCCACCACGTTGCAGAGGATGCCGTGGCGCGCGTGCTCCTGGGCCAGCACGCGCATCAGCCCGACCAGTCCCATCTTCGCTGCCGCGTAGTTCGCCTGGCCGAAGGTGCCGAACAGGCCCGATGCCGAGCTGGTGAGCACGATGCGCCCGAAGCCGTTCACGCGCATGGCGGCGATCGCCGGACCGATCATCCAGAACGCCGCGCGCAGGTGCACGCCGAGCACGGCGTCGACATCCTCGGGCGTGAGCTTGGCGAGCGTGCGGTCGCGCAGGATGCCGGCGTTGTGCACGAGTCCGTCGAGCCGCCCGAACTGCGACACGGCGGCCTCGACCAGACCGCGGCCACCCTCGACCGTGCTGATGTCGCCGGTCACCGCCAGCGCCTCGCCACCGGCCGCGCGGATCTCGGCAGCCACCTGCTCGGCCACGGGCTCGCCGGCCCGCTCGCCGTCGAGCGCCACGCCGGCGTCGCCCACGACGACCTTCGCGCCGCGCGCCGCGAGCGCGAGGCAGTACGCGCGACCGAGGCCGCGCCCGCCGCCGGTGACGATCGCCACGCGACCGTCGAGCCGGATCGTCTCCGTCATATCTGTTTCTCCCGCCCCGCCCAGTAGGGGGCGCGCAGCTTGTGCTTCATCAGTTTCCCGCTGGGATCGCGCGGCAGCGTGGCCGCGAAGTCGACCGCCTTCGGCGTGTAGAGCGACCCGAGCGCGCTGCGGCAGTGCTCGATCAGCGACTGCGCGAGCGCGGGGCCGGCCTCGTGCCCGGGGTTCGTGACCACCACGGCGCGCAGCGCCTCGCCGAACTCGGGATCGGGCACGCCGATCACGCCGCAGTCGTGCACCGCGGGGTGCGCACGCAGCC
>JBIIDW010000381.1:0-3353 GCA_044238215.1 Steroidobacteraceae bacterium | reverse complement strand
ACCCGCAACGATGTATCCGTCGCCCTCGCCGCGCCGCGCCGCCTGGATCGGCGCCCTGCTCGTCGCAGGCGGCGCCATGCTGTTCGCCACCAAGGGCATCTTCGCCAAGAAGCTGTACGCACTGGGCGTCGGCGTGGAGGCACTGGTGGCGGTAAGGGCCGCGCTGGCGGTGCCGCTGTTCTGGCTGTTCGCGGGAGCGCGCGAGGGCCTTGGCGGGCTGCGCGCCATCCCGCCCCGCTCGGCTCTCGCCGCAGCCGCGGCGGGCGTGCTCTGCTACTACGGCGGCGCACTGCTCGACTTCCACGCGCTGACGATGATCGACGCAAGCATCGAACGCGTGCTGATGTTCAGCTACCCGGCCATGGTAGTGCTCTATACGTCGGTCCGGAGCCGCGCCTGGCCGACCGGCCCGGTGCTGCTGGCGCTGGTGCTCACCTACGCCGGCATATTCCTCGTGGTCGGCGGGCTCGATGGCGCCGCCCTGCGCGCCAACGCGCTGGGCGCCCTGCTCGTCATCGGCTCGGCGATGACCTATGCCGCCTACTTCCTGATCGGCGAGCGCCACACCCGCGTGATCGGCAGCTCGCGCTTCACCCTGATCGCCATGACCTGCTCGGCGATGGCACTGGCCGCGCACTTCCTCGTCCTGCGCGGGCCGGCCGAACTCGGGCAGATCCCGGCAAAGGGCTGGGTGCTGCTGGTGACACTCGGCACGCTGGTCATGTTCGTGCCGGCGCTGATGCAGGCCGAGGGCATCAGGCGCATCGGTGCTGCACGGGGCGCCGTGGTCTCCACGGCGGGTCCGCCGATGACCATCCTGCTGGCCTGGCTGCTGCTCGGCGAGCGCATGAGCGCGTGGCAATTCGCCGGCGTCGGCGCAATCGTCGCCGGGATCCTGGCGCTCGACCTCGACCGCACCCGCGCCAAGACCCGCTGAAGCCTCAGCCCTTGGGCACGTCGACCCGCGACGCCAGCGCGAGGGTCCTTCGCGCACGCTCGACGATGGGATAGTCGATGAACTGCCCATCGAGCTGGATCGACGCCGAGCCGCCCGCCTCCGCGGCCTCGAAGGCAGCGACGACCGCACGGGCGCGCGCCACCTCGGACGGCGCTGGCGTGAAGACTTCGTGGCAGGGACCGACCTGGTCCGGATGGATGCAAAGCTTGCCGGCGAAACCCATGCGCCGACCGTTGCGGGCGGACTGGCGGAACCGCTCGAGGTCGCGGACCTGCACCACGACCGTGTCGACCGGTGGCTCGATGCCCGCCACGCGCGAGGCGTGCGCGAGCCGGGCGCGGGCGTAGTCGAACTCGCGCTCTTCGGCGGTCCACTCGAGATCGAGGTCGCTGGTGTAGTCGGCGCCGCCGAGCGCGAGCCGCCGCACCCGCGAATCCGCCGCAGCGACCTCGTGGGCCGCCTCGACGCCCGCGGCGGTCTCGACGATCGGCATGATTTCGAGCGCACCCTCGGGCATCCCGGCCCTGCGCTCGGCCACGGCCACCATCGCCGACAGTTCGCGAAGCTGGGTCGCGGACTCGGCCTTGGGCAGCACCAGTCCGTCGAGCCAGGGGCCCACCACCACCGCGACGTCTTCGGCGCACCAGCGTGTGTCGATGCCGTTGACGCGGACGAAGCCGCGGGCGCTGCGCGGCCCCCTCATGGCGGCCACCACAGCCGGACGCGCGGCCTCCTTCTCCGAGATCGCCACGGCGTCCTCGAGGTCGAGCAGCACCGCATCGGCGCCGGCACCGAACACCTTCCCGACCTTGCGCGGGTGGTTACCCGGCGCAAACAGGAAGCTTCGCAACCCGGACGGCAGCAGGCGCGGTCTGGACATGGGTCTTTGACTCCTGGGTTCGGACTTCGATGTTCAGCCGGCGATCCACGCCGGGCCGCTCGCCTCGCCGCGCCGCAGCGCGAACGAATAGGTGAAGAGCTCCGCCGGATGTTCGGCCACGGTGACCTGCAGGCAGCGACCTCTGACGTCACGGTATCGCCGCACGACCGCGAGCGCCGCGGCACCGGCCTCGACGCCGAGCGCCGCCGAGTGCTCCGGCCCCAGCAGTTCCGCGCGGATCTCGACGTCGACCTGCGCGACACGCTGGCCGTGGCGAATTTCCAGCAGTTCGTACAACGGGCCGGCGTGCCGCCCGACCTCCGCGGCGACGTCGGCAAACTCCGGCCGGAGGTAGATGTCGGACCAGGCGATCGCCGTGCCGCCCGGCCGCAGCCGCCGCAGCGCCTGGACGCGGAACCACTCATCGCCAGGCTTGCAACCCACGACACGGGCAAGAGTCGCGTCCATGACGAGGCGGCCGGACGACAACGGAAACAGACGACTGTCGGGGGGGTAGCTCATCAGTTCCGACGGCGAATGCACCGCCTGCACGACCCGCTCGCGCGGCGTGCGCGCGGTGACCACCGTGCCCGCACCGCGCCGACGCACGATCAGGCCCTGGTCGCTGAGCCGGCGCAGCGCCTCGCGAACCGTGTGGCGGCTGACCCCGTAGCGCTCGACCAGGTCGAGTTCACCGGGCACCCGCGCGCCGATGCGCAGGCGGCCCGAGCGGATTTCACCCTGCAGCAGCTCCGCGAGCCGCGCATAGCGCGGGCGCGCAGCGGGCCGCATGCGCGGCAGCGCGCGCGCGGGAACCTCGGCGGGGCGGCGGGCGTTGACAGTCACGGCTCCCAAACCTAGCATTTGTCCGGACATTTATCCAGCCGGTGCACCATGAGCCACTCCCCCGTCGAGGTCGGTCCGCAGCGCTATCGCGAGAGCTTCGGGCGGTATTACGAGGACTTCGTCGTCGGCGACGTCTACGAGCATCGCCCGGGGCGCACCATTACCCAGGCGGACAACACCTGGTTCACGCTGCTGACGATGAACACCCATCCGCTGCATTTCGACGAGCGCTACGGCGCGGCCTCCGAATTCGGCCGCTGCATCGTCGCCTCGCCGCTCACGCTGGCGATCGTCGTCGGCATGAGCGTCACCGACGTCAGCCAGAAGGCCATCGCCAACCTCGGCTGGAAGGAGATCCGGATGACGGCGCCCGTGTTCGCGGGTGACACCCTGTACGCGGAATCCGAGGTGCTCGACAAGCGCGAGTCGAAGTCGCGGCCCACGGCCGGGCTCGTGACGGTGCGCACCGCCGGACGCAACCAGGACGGCAGGGTTGTCTGCGACTTCGAACGCACGATCCTGGTGGCCCGGCGCGGCCACGCCGTCGAAGACCGGATGGGGTACTGAACATGACGAACGCAGCCACGGACCCTGGGCTCGACGACGATGCGCGCGAGATCCTCGACACGATCGAGCGCTGGACGGAACGCGAGCTGCGCCCGGTCGCCC
>JBIIDW010000380.1:0-3361 GCA_044238215.1 Steroidobacteraceae bacterium | reverse complement strand
CAGACTGTCCGGTCAAGGGTGGTCAACCCCCAATATTACGCTTCACCGTCCGGATGCTGGAGAGTCGTGGGCTGATCGAGCGCGACGCCGGGAGCGCGTGGCGGAGCGGTGAGCCCGCCGAGGCCGTAGCGCTGGATGACCTGATCGGCCGTTCCATCACGATGCGGGCTTGGATATTCAGTCCTGAGAGCGTGCGAAGCCCGAGCGCCTGTGCGGCTACGTGAGCCGCCCGCCGGTGGCGACGGAGCGCCTCGCGCTTCCGCCATCCGGCCAGGTGCGTTACCCACTCAAGACCCCGTGCCGAGACAGCACGACGCACGTCGTGCTCGAGCCGCTGGACCTGATGGCGCGGCTGGCGGCGCTGGTGCTGCCGCCTCGGATGCACCTGACGGGGTATCACGGAGTCTTCGCGCCGCACAGCACGTTGCGCGCGGCGTTCCCATGGCTCAGGAAGTTGCGCTGCGTGTCGACCACCAGGCTGCGGATGCCGCCACGGGCGAGTACGGCGACATGAACCAAGAGCCCCGGGGGGAATCTCCCAGGGCTTTTCCTGGCTTGCGCTTGCCCTGGGCCGGCTCAGCGCGTCTCTTCGCCGAAGAGCTTCGCGAGGGGGTAATGCAGCTTCTGGAACGGGGTCTTGATGACGATGTAGCTGAAGTACTTGGCGACGCCTATCTCGCGCTCGAGGATTCCCTCGATCACCGACTGGTAGTGCGCCACGCCGCGGGTCAGGAACCTGAGCAGGTAGTCATATCCTCCGCTGATGAGGTGGCACTCGATGACCTCGTCGATCGTGCGGATGCTCTGCTCGAACTTCACGAAGTCCCCGCGCTTGTGGTCGTGCAGCGTCACTTCGGTGAACACCGTGATGGTCTCGCCCAGCTTGGCGATGTCGATGTGCGCGTTGTAGCTCGTGATGTACCCGGCTTCCTCGAGGCGCTTGACGCGCAGCAGGCAGGGGCTGGGCGACAGCGAGACCGCTTTCGCGAGGTTGATGTTGGTGATCCGGCCGTTGCGCTGCAACTCCGCGAGGATCCGGATGTCGGTGCGGTCGAGCTTGACGTTGCGCACTGCGGCGTTCCTCCCGCTTCGTCCGGCAGCCGCGGCCGGGGCCGGATCATGGGGCAGGCTGGCCGCCGCGTGCAACGACTGCGGTCCCCGCGTGGCACGAAATGCCATGCCAATGGGCAAAAACAAACGACGTTCCGCGGCGGGGGGCGGATTTGGTGCGTCCGCCGCGGCCTCTTTCGTAGCATGTCGGCTCAGTCCCTGGGGCAGCAACAGCATGGCAGACCCGACGCTCATCGCACTCGACCGGCAGCACCTGATTCATCCGGTCTCCAACTTCCGCGAGCACGAGCGAAGCGGCGCCCTCGTGCTCCAGTCTGGCCGGGGGGCATGGCTGCGGGACGTCGACGGGCGCGAGTATCTCGACGCTTTCGCGGGCCTGTGGTGCGTCAACGTCGGCTACGGCCAGCAAAGCGTGGTGCGCGCGGCCGCCGAGCAGATGGAGCGCCTGCCCTACGCGACCGGATACTTCGACTTCGCCTCCGAGGCGTCGATCCGCCTGGCGGCGAAGCTGGTGGAGCTCGCGCCGCGCTCGCTGCGCCACGTCTATTTCACGCTCGGCGGCTCGGACGCGATCGATTCGGCCTTGCGGTTCATCACGCGCTACTGGAACGCGCGGGGCGAATCCCGGCGCAAGCACTTCATTGCGCTCGAACGTGGCTACCACGGCTCCTCGTCCGTGGGCTCGGGGCTGACGGCGCTGAAAGTCTTTCACGCGGGCTTCGACATGCCGCTGGCTACCCAGCACCACATCCCCTCGCCGTACCCGTACCGCAACCCCGTGGGAAGCGACCCCGCCGCGATCATCGCTGCGTCGGTAGCCGCCCTCAGGTCCGTGGTGCTGGGGATCGGCGCGGATCAGGTCGCTGCGTTCTTCGTCGAGCCGGTGCAGGGGTCGGGTGGCGTCATCGTGCCGCCGCGCGGCTGGCTGAGCGCGATGCAGGACGCTTGCCGCGAACTCGGGATCCTGCTGGTCGCCGATGAGGTGATCACCGGTTTCGGCCGCACCGGCCCGCTTTTCGCCGTCGAGGAGGAAGGCGTCGAACCGGACCTGATGACTCTCGCCAAGGGCCTCACTTCCGGTTACGCACCGATGGGCGCCGTCATGGTCTCGAGCGCGGTTTACGACGCGATCGCGGACGCGACACCCCGCAATTCGCCGGTCGGCCATGGGCACACATACTCCGGGCACCCGGTGAGTGCTGCGGTGGCGCTCGAGGTCCTGCGGCTTTACCACGAGGGCGGCCTGCTTGAGAACGGCCGCGCGATGGCGCCACGGTTCGAGGCGGGCCTGCAGGCCCTGAGGGAACACCCGCTGGTCGGCGACGCGCGGCAGCGCGGGCTGCTCGGTGCGCTCGAACTGGTGGCCGACAAGCGCAGCAGGCGACCGTTCGATGCCTCCCTGAAGCTCAGCGAGCGCATCACCTCCTCGGCGCGGCGCCACGGCGTGATCTTCCGGGCCTTTGGCGACAACATCCTCGGCTTCGCGCCGGCATTGTGTTGCGGGCCGGCGGAGTTCGACGCCCTGTTCGAGAGACTCACGCGCGTGCTCGACGAAATCCAGGCCGAACCCGACGTGCGCCAGGCAGTGAGCGCGCCATGAGCGCCGGCGGACGCCCTCACCGGATCGCCGTCATTCCCGGCGACGGCATCGGCCGCGAGATCATGCCCGAGGGTTTGCGCGTGCTGGAGGTGGCAGCCCGCCGGTTCGGCATCGCCCTCGATCTGCAGCACGTCGAATGGGCGAGCTGCGACTGGTACCTGCAGCACGGCAGCATGATGCCGGAAGACTGGAAGGCCCGGCTCGTGGGCACCGACGCGATCCTGTTCGGCGCAGTCGGCTGGCCGGACAAGGTCCCCGACCACATTTCACTGTGGGGCTCGCTCCTGAAGTTCCGCCGGGAGTTCGACCAGTACGTCAACTACCGCCCGGCGCGCAGCTTTGCCGGAGTGCCGTGCCCGCTGGCGGGCCGCGCTCCGGGCGACATCGACATCGCGATCGTGCGCGAGAACACCGAGGGAGAGTACTCGGCGATCGGCGGGACGATGTTCGAGGGCACGGATCGCGAACTGGTGATGCAGCAGGCCGTGTTCACCCGCCACGGCACCGAGCGCGTGCTGCGCCATGCGTTCGAGCTGGCGCGCCGTCGGCCTCGCAGGCACGTCACCGTGGCGACCAAGAGCAACGGCATCGCCATCAGCATGCCGTGGTGGGACGCACGCGCCGCCGAGGTCGCTTCCGAGTATCCCGACGTGACCTGGGACAAGCAGCACATCGACATTCTCTGCGCAC